>JAZNIV010000143.1:0-5329 GCA_045577675.1 Clostridia bacterium | reverse complement strand
TGCATATGTCCGCAAGGGCTGTTATGAGTTCTTCATTCATTTTTCAATCCAACCTTTCTAAAATTCAAAATGCAGTTTTATATACGCTGCGTCTTTTACGTTTATTTCAAGCGGAGCTCCGCCGCATTCAACAATAACTTTTCCTTCATTAAAGGACTTTAAAATAGCTGTAAACTCTTTTCTTCCGTCAATTGCTTTAAACAGCTTTACGTCAACCTCACGTTCCAAATAATGCAGAAATTCACGTTCTGTTTTAAGCTTTCTGTCAACACCGGGTGAGGACACCTCAAGAGTATACTCGGTTTCAATAGGGTCAACTACGTCAAGCTCATCGCTAAATGCCCTTGAAAAGATCTCACAGTCGTCAATTCCAACGCCGCCGTCCTTATCAATGAACATCCTGAGAAACTGTTTTCCGCCTTCCTTTTTAAACTGAGCATCTACCACTGTCATACCAAGTTTATCAGCAACCTTATCACCTAATTCTAATGCTAAAAGCTCGGTTTTATTTGCCAAAAATAATCACCTCTCAAAACTAAAGAGTGGGTTTTTCAACCCACTCTTAGAAGAAATTCTATTCACTATATTTATTATAGCACATTTTTACAGAAAATGCAAGCATTTTTTTACATTTTGTTTATATATTTTATTTTCTATAAACTATTCAATAATCTGATAATCATCATCTAAATCCTCAAGCGGAATTTTAGTTGGTTCAGGTGTAGACGATGGTGATTTGGTTACAACAGGTGCCTTAGTAGGTTGCTTGGTCACCTCCGGAGCTTTTGTAGGAGCCTTAGTCGGTGCCTTTGTGGGGGCAGCTGTTTTTTCAGGCTTAGGTGTTTTGTTTTTGTTATTTCTATTTCCTGCACGCAGTACTTTCTGCGAATGTTCGTCAGATATAGTTACTTTATCAGTTATTTCCGCAGAAATACCGAATGTATTTTGCATCAAAGCAGCAGTTTCTTCAAGATTGCATACAAAGTATGAGCCGCCGCTTAAATTTTTATTTTCGCCCGGCAGACTAAAAGTATGCATACTCTCACCTGTCAGTTTATTTACATAACGAATATACTTTGTTATATCGCCAACAGATATATTTGTTATTATTTCCTTTGAAATCTGTTTAAAAAGCCCCGGCAGCTTTACTAAAACCGTTGCATTTACCTTCTGTTCAACAACAGCTTTTAAAAACTCCTGCTGACGTTCGACACGACTTGTGTCACTTCCGTCCCCTCTTCCCGAGTTGCTTTTTCTGTATCTCAAAAACTGTTGTACCTGATTACCTGAAAGCTTTTGAAGTCCCGGCTTTAAGTGAATATACAAATTTTGAGCAGGATCCTCATAATTCATACCTCTTCCGCCGCCCTCAACATCAGGAACATCAAATTCGACAGGTCCTAAAATATCGAATATCCTGTCAATTGCTGAAAAGGAAAATTCCGCATAATAGTTGATAGGAATGCCGGTTAGCTGAGAAATCACTTCAGCAGTTGCCTCTGCACCCAGTATTTCTGCCTTATTCTTTTTGCTGCTCATTGCATGAATTTCATTTATTTTTCGGGTAACCTTTCGGTTTGAAATGTAAATCTTTGTATCACGCGGAACAGAGAGCATATTAACCTTTGCTTCATTTACATCATAAGATGCAACCATAATTGCGTCGGTACGAAGGCCCTCTTCATCAACACCTAAAAGCAGAACATTGATTTTCCCGTTTTCGAGCGGTGCTAAAATCTGGCTTTCATCAAAAAGTCCGAACCCCATAGTTACAAACACGAATACAATTAAAAAGGCCAATATTCCGAGAAGAACCTTTGCAAAACGCTTCGCTCCGCCCTTTTTTGTCTTTTTATCTGTTCTTCTGATTGTTGTATTTTCATTTATATCCTGAACATATTCAGGTACATCAGGCTTATCATCTGAATCTGTTTTTTCTTCTGTCTGCTTATGCGTTAGAAGCTCCTGCTCCTTAAGCTTTTTCATAGCAGCTTTTTTATTCTTTGGTCTTGCTCTTTTCACAATTGAACCTCACTTTTATTCTTCTCAATCCGGATTCGCCGCAGGACGTTTAATTCCGCTATCCTGTGGTTTTTCAGTTGGCTTTTCACTTGCAGCAGGCTTATCCGATGCCGCAGGTGCTTTGGTCGGTGCTGCCGTTTTTTCCGGCGACTTTGTAGGCCTTACCGTTGCTATAGCAGACGGCGAAGGCGATTTACTCTTAGGCGACGCACTCGGCGATGATGTTGCCTTCGGTGCTTCGCTTGGCTTTGGACTTGCCTTAGGTGAAGGAGTGTTTATCTTAACATCCTTTGAAACGCTTTTTCCGTCAGCAGAATGAATCGTAATTTTTGACGGGTCGTAGCCGAACGTGTCACGTATCAAAACAGCAAGCTCACTCATATCCGCAATCCAGTATGACGAACCATAATCAGTTCCGTTTGAGTATCCCGGCAGAGCGTGCATGTGTATATTCTCGCTCGTTAAATCAGATAGGTTTGAAAGATATTTTGTTACAACAGATAAAGTTATATTTGTTTTAAGGTTAGACTGCAAAGCCTTAAAAAGCTCAGGAATACGCGGAATAATGCTTGCATTCAGCTTTTGTTCCGCTACAGCCTTTATAAATGCCTGCTGAGCTGCAACTCTGTCAATATCTCCCATAGGATACCTACGGAATCGCACAAACTGTTCTGCCTTATCTCCGTCTAAAAGCTGCAGACCTTTTTTTAGATGTATATGCAAATCCTGTGCCGGATCATCATAGTTCATATTTTGCGGAACATCAAACTCCACTCCGCCAAGGGCATCAATTGTTTCGCGGAAGGCATCAAATGTAAATTCAACATAGTAATTAATAGGAATTCCGGTAAGTCTTGTTACAGCCTCTATAGTTCCGTTAATTCCCTTCTTTTTCCCCGCCTTTGAGATTGAATGTGCAGAGTTAATCTTCTGGTATCTGCTGCCTATATACATTCTTGTATCTCTCGGAATGGACAAAATGTTTACAGTATCGGTATCAAGGTTATATGAAGCAACCATTATTGTATCCGTTAAAGCCTCGGATTTATCAAGTCCGGCAATAAGCATATTTACCTTTCCGGTTTCGCGGTCAACAGGCTCTATTGTATCAATGTCACCATCAGGCGAAACAAAAAGTCCACCCATACCCATTACTACCACAAATGCAACTAAAATGATTATAAGCGACGTTAAAAAAATTGTCAGTTTTTTTCTATTAAAAAATCCTCTTTTTTGTTTTTTTCTTCTTCTCTTCAAGGATTTATACCTCAACTTTCATATATATGCAAATATTCCTAAATATTATATCTCAATTCTATGTTTATGTCAATATTTTATAGACTTATTGTATTGCATTTTGCAAAAAATAATATTATAATAATTAAAAATACAAAATTTTTTGCAAAGAAAAAGTCACGCTGTGCGGACGCGACTTTTTACATAAAAATATTAAGGGGAAGGTATTTTGTAAGTTCTTCAACTTACAGCTTAATCTTAACACTCTATTATGTCACTGGTATGAACTATTTGTGAAATTATTGTTAACATTGAAAGGAGGATGCAGAATAATGAAAAAAAATGACATAATAATGGTTTTTATTGTAATTTTTATCAGCATTACTGCTCTTTTTTTCACAAAAACATTTACAGATGCCGGTGATACAGTTAAAATCACGGTAAACGGAGAGGTTTACTGCGAAAAAAATCTATACGAGGACAGTGAAATTCATATTGGCAGTACGAATACTGCTGTTATTAAAAATGGTGAGGTCTATATGAACTTTGCATCCTGTCCAGACGGTTTATGTATTCGTCAGGGCAAAATATCCGATAGCTCAAAAAAAATAATTTGCCTTCCAAATAAGGTTATAATTGAAATTACAAAAAAGTCTGAAATTGATGCGGTGGTGAGATGATGAAAACCAAAAAAATTACATACATTGCACTGTTATCAGCTATTGCACTGATTTTCGGCTATATAGAAAGCCTGTTTCCTGTTTTTATAGCCGTACCCGGAATAAAGCTCGGACTTTCCAATATAGTTATTCTGTTTGCACTTTATAGGCTTGATAAACCTTCGGCATTTTTTATTATGCTAATAAAGGTGTCAGTTTCTTCTCTGTTGTTCAGTGGGTTAAATGTTTTTTTCTATTCATTGTGCGGCGGTATTTTAAGTCTTTTTGCAATGATTGCATTTAAATACATAAATTTAAGCACCGTCGGAATAAGTATGACCGGCGGTATTTTCCACAATATAGGACAGCTTTTAGCCGCCTCTTTAATGCTTAAAACTCTATCAGTATTTTATTACCTTCCCGTTCTTTTAATATCCGGTCTTATAGTTGGATTTATTACCGGTGCGGTATGCAAATTAATACTAAGAAATCTTAATTCTTTAACATTTTAAAAGGATGAACGCGCCGTTCATCCTTTAATTTATTTTGAGGTTTTTACTGTAATTACCCGAACAACTCCGCCGTTTGAAATCGTTTTATCCGAGTAAAGTGTAACACCAACTATATTGTTCATCGATGCAAGCTCATCAACCGATATGGTTCGTATATTAGTTGTTGAAGTTATATCGACAATCTGGACTTCGGGAGCCATTTTATAGATCGTATTTTTCAGCATTATCCTGCTACCTTCAACTGCACCGACTCCCGATGCACTTCCAAGCTTTGAAAGAGCAACTATTTTTGAAATACTGCCGTTTTGTGTACGGAACCCAACACCGGAGCCTACAGAAGTGGATATTTTTCCTGCATTACCCAGCACATAGCTTGACGCGGTACCGTTTGAGAAAATCTTATATCCAACAGTTTCGTATCCGCTTTCGGCACTTCCCTTCTTCTCAAAGCCTGTAATTACACCATACTCATATATGCTTTCAAGATTTTCAACATACATAATTGCAATATCGCCAAATTTATTCGCCGTAACAACATTTATGATATGCCCTTCATCAATATTATTGACTGTGAGATTATCAAAGCCAAGCAGCTTACACTCAGCAACCGCTGCCTCATCATCTGAAACTCTCTGAATTATAGCCGCATCCTTAAGAAGATATCTTCCACCAACTGTTCTGTTCTCAAAATCAATGCTGCCTGCATAGTCAGAATTATCCTTAACGTTCTGACGTGTTAGGGTTGCCTTACCTCCCGAATAGCTTATTCGTACAAAATCACCGGCACTTTCCTTATATAGCTTATCAGTTACAATTTCGTGAGCTTCTCCGTCTGCCATAAATACCGATGTAACAAATTCGGTATTTCCGTTGTTTGCACCTTCTGTTGCTGTACGCGTA
>JAZNIV010000142.1:0-8005 GCA_045577675.1 Clostridia bacterium | reverse complement strand
TGGTGACCCGTAAGGGACTCGAACCCTTGTTGCCGCCGTGAGAGGGCGGAGTCTTAACCGCTTGACCAACGGGCCGTACAACTTCTTTATTTTAACAAATTATTTTCTTTTTGTCAATACTTTTTTAAATAAAATTTCATTTTTTTATGAAAAACAGGGCGGACGTTCAAAATCCACCCTGTTATTATGTTTAATGAATGACATATTGAGATAGTGCTTGAGGTAATTCATCCGCAGAATAGCTTGTGCACATATTTCCAAGATATACAGATGTCTGATTTTTTATGTCCTGATGCTGACAGAACAGCATATAGTTTTTTCCGTCAGACAATGCTTTATATCTATTTACATTCATAAGGTCAACGATTATGTTATAAGCGACAGCTTCCGGAACCTTTACAAAATCATCAGTGTTTACCTTAAATTCTTCTATTACGCCTGTGTCGTCTTTATACGATATTGAGTTAGCACTTGTATAATAGAAAACCGGAACAGTACATATATAAAGATTTTTGGATATTTGAGAAATGAATTCATTATAATATCCCTTTTCCTTTAAAAATGCTATTGTATGTTTGAAATTCGGGTTTATAGTGATGGAGAAGGACTGCAGGTCATATAAATCAGGTGATGCTCCATACGCAGCACGCACGAATACCTGTTCCTTTTCGTTATCACCGTATTGCATCTCGACTGCTACACGTATTCTTACAACCGCATCGGTTTTTTCCATTTCTTCATATGAAAGTTCTTCAACGTCTTTCTTTACTGCGTGTAAAAGCTCTGATGACGCTTCATTAACTGAAATATAGTGGCTGAAATTATTTGTATATATTGATATTTCTGTTTTTTTAACATTGTCTATATTCAGCTTTGTAAGCTCGGTTATCTGCAGCTTGTAGTCTTTATATTTATACATCTGTGATAAAGCGTTGTCAAAAAGCTCTTCCTTTACAGGATAATAACGTTCTAAAACATTACCGTTTTTCAGCTTGTATGCAACTCTTAAAGAACGTCTTTCCGAGCTTTCTACTACAGGTATATCTTTTATAAATTCTGCATGAAGTGATGTAACCGTGTCGATTGAGCCCTCCTCAACAGAATAGGGATATTCCTCTAAATAGCCATGGAATATTGTTGCACTTTCAATTTCAGCTTTATCGGGTATGCGAGTTTCATAGCCAAAGACATTGGTAAAGGCAAAGAAAGAAATAAAAGCACCGCATATAACCCAGAAAGCAATGTATCCTTTATATTTTCCAAAAACCTTAAAGCTCTTACAAAGCAGCATTTCTGCAGCAAAATATGCTATTAAGGTAAAGACTGTTGCTACTGTAAAAATTGCAAAAGCACCAATATCGGAGGAAGATAGTATACCGAATGCTGCAATTGCAACAGCGGTCGTTACTGCATATTTTAGTATTGGTCTGAAAATTTTAAATGCAGCAACATCGCCGCAGGTTTCGATTTTACGCTTTCTGTATAATGCGTATCCCAGACCGTAAAAGGCAACCGCTCCGGCAAGATAAATCCACATTTGCGAAAGTGTAAATATATTATCATGATTATGTCTGTAGCTCATTACTCTTCCAAAAAGCCAGACAATCGGATTGTTGTTGATTATTTTGGTCGCTATAAAGCTTTGCGACTCCCAAAAGCCGAAAAGAAAAATATCACTTATCAGATATATTGCCAAAGCAAACAGCACTGGTATCAGGTGTATGAAAATGTTAATAACAAAGTGTGCAGCTGTATTTCCTGTTAATACTGCGGAAAAAGCCGCCACAGAAAACATAATGAATAATACGGATAAATTAATGGCCATCCAGTAAATAACCGACATTGAGGAAATAACCTGTCCGTATGCAGCAAAGCTCATTACAAGAAGAATAAGTGCTACTAATATTACAGGAGCTATCATAAGAGTTAAGCAGGCAGCAAGCGTGGAAATATAGTTTTCTTTCCTTGTCACTGGCAGACTATGCACAAATATACTCTGTTTTTGAGAGTGTATGTTATTAAAGGCAAGTGCTGCAGTTATGGTCGGGACAACAGTTGCTAGCAGCATTGGTATAATTATAAAGCTGTCGCGTAATATCAGCGGATAATTATCAATAGAACGCCTCATACTGTCATAAATATCAGCGGGATCCTGTGTCAAAAAGATAAAAGGCAGGGAGAAGAAGAGTGCCACAAAATATAAGAAGCTGCCCCACTTAAATCTTCGGAGTGTATTTTTATAAATTCCTAAATTAAACAATGATGTGCTTAAAGTCATAGCCTAAACCTCCCAACTCATAAATAAATACCTCTTCAAGCGTCAGACTTACGTTATCAAAAATAACAGGTTCATACTGCATAACAGTACTTTTAATTTCTTCACTGACACCTTTTATAATAGCTGTGTATACCGAACCGGTCTTTGAAATATGAAGAATATCGGTTTTTTCTTTTAATTCTTCAGGGAAACCGTCCCTAAACACCAGCTGTACCTTCTGGATGTTACCCTTCAAATCATCAAGAGGTTTTTCGATAACCATTTTTCCTTTATGTATAATTCCAACATAGTCACATATATCTTCAAGCTCGCGAAGATTATGCGAAGATACCAAAACAGTCATCTGCCTGTCTGCAACATCGGAAATAATAACATTCATAATTTGCTTACGCATAACGGGGTCAAGACCATCGAGCGGCTCATCAAGAATAAGTACCTCCGGCATACATGAAAGAACTAACCTGAATGCAACCTGCTTCTTCATTCCCTTTGAAAGCCTGCGTATCTGACGGTTTTCTTCTATATTTAAAATTTCACCTAATTTTTCATATCTTTCTCTGTTAAAGTTTTTATAAATATCTTCATACAGCCTTGCCATTTCCTTAACTGAATAGCTGCCGAAAAAATACCAGTCATCATTAATGCATAGAACACTCTGTTTTAATGATGCATTTTCCCATACAGGCTCGCCCTTTATTGTAACAGTTCCTTTATCCTGTGAATATACACCCATAAGATGATTTATTATGGTAGTTTTTCCGGCGCCGTTAGGACCTACCAAGCCGTATATGCTGCCCTTTTTTACAGTCATATTAAAGTCATTAAGTGCATAAAATCCGTTAAAGCTTTTTGATATTTTGCGTACTTCAATCATCTAACTCATTCCTTTCTTCGTAAATTTTACCGATGATGTTAAACAGATTATCCTGAGTCTCGCCGTAAAAAGCAAGCTCGCGTGCAGCCTCCTCAAATGAAATATAGAGCTTATCAAGCATTCTGCTGTCTGCCTTGTGAGTTTTTGCAACAAAGCTTCCCTTGCCACGTATACTGTAAACAACTCCTTCTGCTTCAAGACTTCTGTATGCACGCTGAACAGTATTTGGGTTTACGGTAAGATTTACCGAAAGCTCTCTGACAGACGGCAGCTGTTCGTCGGGGAGGAGAGCACCGCACATAATAAGATCTTTTATGCCTTGCGTAATCTGTTCATGCAGCGGCTTTCCGTTTTTGTAATCCAGTTTTATCAAAGTATCACCTCTCTTACAACTGTACTATTTGTATTAATACAGTTACAGTATAACAACAAAAGAAAAGCTTGTCAATACCTTTTCTGAAAATAAATAATAAATTTTGATTTATGCAGTTTGGCAAAAAGGATAGTTTTTAGTTAATGCTTTTTTGTTAAATGTAAGAAAATTGTTAAATATTTAAAAAAGTACTTCACATATTGACATTTTTGTGTTATAATGTCTAAAATGGCAAAGAATATTAGATAATTGCATTGTTACAATTTTTACAATTGTGATGTCGTATTCTTAGTTTTAAAGGAGGAAATAAACCATGACAACAAATAATGCTGTAAAGACATGGATGGACGAAATGATCGCTATGTGCAGACCGTCTGAAATTGTTTGGATTGACGGCACAGATGCACAGCTTGAAGCTCTTCGCGAAGAAGCAGTTTCAACAGGTGAAATGATTAAGCTTAATCAGGAAAAGCTTCCGGGATGTTATTATCACAGAACTGCTGAAAATGACGTTGCCCGTGTAGAGGACAGAACCTTCATCTGCACACCTACAGAGGAAGAGGCAGGTCCTATAAACAACTGGATGGAGCCGGAGAAAATGTATGCTAAATTAAAGGCTCTTTATGACGGTTCGATGGAAGGCAGAACAATGTATGTTATTCCTTACTCAATGGGACCTGTAGGTTCACCGTTCTCAAAGATTGGTATCGAGCTTACTGACAGTATCTATGTTGTACTCAATATGGCTATTATGACAAGAGTAGGAAAGGCTGTAATCGACCAGCTTGGCGACAGTGCTGATTTTGTAAAGTGTCTGCATGCTAAAAAGGATGTTAATCCTGAAGAAAGATATATTGTTCAATTCCCGCAGGATTCAACAATTTGGTCAATTAACTCAGCTTACGGTGGAAACGTTCTTTTAGGTAAAAAGTGTTTTGCACTCCGTATTGCTTCATATCTTGGTATGAAGGAGGGCTGGATGGCAGAGCATATGCTTATTTTAGGACTTGAAAACCCACAGGGTGAGGTTCGCTACATTGCTGCTGCATTCCCGTCAGCTTGCGGAAAGACCAACCTTGCAATGCTTATTCCGCCGGAATACTTAAAGGAAAAAGGCTACAAGGTTTGGACTGTTGGTGACGATATCGCATGGCTCAGAATCGGTCCTGACGGAAGACTCTATGCAATCAATCCGGAGGCTGGTTTCTTCGGTGTTGCACCGGGAACATCTGTTAAGACTAACTTTAATGCTTTAGAATCAACAAAGAAGAATACAATCTTCACAAACGTTGCTATAAATGATGATGATATGACTGTATGGTGGGAAGGACTTGACAAAAATCCTCCTGTTAATGCTACAGAGTGGAAGGGTGCTAAGGTTAACGGTCCTGAGTATGTTGCAGAAGGCAATAAGCTTGCTCATCCTAACTCAAGATTTACAGCTCCTGCTATTAACTGCCCATGCATTTCCTCTGAATTTGAAAATCCGCAGGGAGTGCCGATTGATGCAATCGTATTCGGCGGCAGACGTGCTAAGTGTGCTCCGCTTGTATATCAGGCAAGAGACTGGCAGCACGGTGTATTTGTAGGTGCTACTATGGCTTCTGAAACAACAGCAGCAGCTGCAGGTGCAGTAGGTGTTGTAAGACGTGACCCGATGGCAATGAAGCCTTTCGTTGGCTACAATATGGCTGATTATTTTGGTCACTGGCTCGAAATGGGCAAGAAGATGGATGCTGACAAGGCTCCGAAGATTTTCCACGTTAACTGGTTCAGACAGGATGATGAAGGAAACTTTATGTGGCCGGGATTTGGTGACAATATGAGAGTTCTTCTCTGGATTCTTGACAGATGTAGCGGCAAAGCTGACGCTGTTGACAGCCCTATCGGTTATATGCCGAAGCCTGAAGATATCGACATTACAGACCTTGATATTGATGCAAAGACTCTTGCAGATCTTCTTACAGTTGATAAGAATATCTGGCTTGAGGATGTTGAAAACCAGAAGGAGTATTTTGCTCAGTTTGGTGACAGACTTCCAAAAGAAATTGCGGAAGAGCTTGCAAAGCTTGAAAAAAATCTTAAATAAAAAGCTTAAAGCAGCCTTGATTTACCGAGGCTGCTTTTACGTATAAATAAGGAAAATAATTTTATGGATGCACTTGCCAGTTTATGTAGGATGTGTTATAATATAAGAAACATTTGAAGGCAATATAGTTACGTCAGCTAACAGCCCGAAGGAGGACACTATATGAATAAACTGAAAAATAAAAAGCTTTTTCTTCTTGATATGGACGGCACAATTTATCTTGATAATGATCTTTTTGACGGTACCTTGGATTTTTTGTCTTATGTAAAGGAAATTGGCGGAAAGTACATTTTCATGACGAATAATTCATCAAAAAGTGTGGATAAATACATAGAAAAATTAGCATCGCTTGGTATCAAAGCGGAGGCTGATGATTTTTTAACTTCCACAAATGCCACTGTTTTATATCTTGCAAATAAAAACTATAAAAAAATCTATGCGCTTGGAACGCAATCCTTTAAGCAGCAGCTTTCGGATGCAAATTTGCCTGTAACAGATGCTCTTGAGGATGATATCGACTGCTTGTGTATGGGCTTTGACACAGAGCTGACATTTAAAAAGCTCTAAGATGCGTGTATACTTTTAGGAAGGGATATTGACTATATTGCCACTAACCCTGATTGGGTTTGTCCGACATGGTATGGATTTGTACCGGATTGCGGCTCGGTAAGTGAAATGCTTTTTAATGCAACAAAACGTCGGCCGTTTTTTATAGGTAAGCCTCAGCCGACAATGGCAGAATTAGCTATGGAAAAGACAGGCTTTTCTAAAGAGGAAACTGTTGTTATGGGTGATAGATTGTATACAGATATTGCCTGTGGTATTAATGCCGGAATAAGTACGATTTTTGTTCTTAGCGGGGAAGGTACTATGGAGGACGTGGAAAAAAGTGACTTTAAGCCGGAGTTTATTTATGAAAATATAAGAAAGATATATGAAGATTTAAGAAAGTAGGGGTTAAGCTGTGGATATTAATAAATTACTTAAAGGTGTAGAGTGTTCCTGTGGTCAAAATCATAGCTGTGATATTAAAGCAGTTATTATTGAGCCTGACGCAATAGAAAAAATCGGCGAAGCTACAAAGGCATATTCAAATATTTTAGTTGTGGCTGATAATAATACATATGCAACTTGTGGAGAAAAAGTAAAAAATCAGATTAAAAACAATATTGAAAATGTTTACATTTTTGAAACTGAAGGCTTTCTTGTGCCTGACGAAGCAGCAATAGAGGCTGTTACAAATGTATTAACAGAAAAAACCGATTTAATTATCGGTATCGGCTCGGGAGTAATTCAGGATTTATGCAAGTATGTCAGCTTTGAAAATAAGCTGCCATATCATATCGTGGCAACAGCACCATCTATGGATGGATATGCTTCAAAGGGTGCGGCGATGATAACCGGAAATATGAAGGTTACTTATAATGCCCACGTTCCTGAGGTTATAGTGGCAGATGTCAATGTTTTAAAGGACGCCCCTATAGACATGATAAAATCCGGATATGGGGACATTTTAGGAAAGTTCTCCTGTCTTAATGACTGGAAATTAAGTCATATTGTAAATGATGAATATTTTTGCGAATATGTCTATAATCTAACATATGAAATGCTTTTAAAAACTAAGGACTTAGGCAAACAACTTCTTATGCGTGATGAAGCTGCAATTAAAACGTTGATGGAAGCACTAATTGGTGTAGGAATTGCAATGGCGTATGTTGGCAATTCACGTCCGGCTTCCGGCAGTGAGCATCATTTGTCGCATTTCTTTGAGGTTATCGGCATTATGAAAAATGAACCGTATTTTATGCATGGAACAGATGTTGCATTTTCTGCCGTTTACACACAAAGGCTGCGGGAAAAATTAATAAAAATTGAGAAGCCTGTTTTTAGTAAGGTTTATAATAAAGCTGAATGGGAAAATAATATAAGAAATGTATATTTCAATGCGGCTGAAGGAGTTATTGCACTTCAGAATAAGCTGGGTTGGTATGAACAGGACAAAACAGGAATTTATGCTGAAAAGTGGCAGCAAATTATAAAGGTTTTATCAGATGCACCAAACAGTGAGGATTTGATAAAATATCTCGAAAGTGTTGAACTTGATATTTCTGACTTTGAAAATATGTATGGTCAGGAAAAAATCAATAATGCTATTTTGTACGCAAAGGATTTAAAGGATAGATATTCCGTTCTTTGGCTTAATTACAGTATATAAGGAAAAACAAAAAATCTGTGACAAACCTAATTGTCAGAGAGTATGAAATAAAGTCTGTAAATACAGATCTTCTATGATAATTACTTGATTAATTAAGCCGCAAAATAATCTATCGACTATATTTATGTATACCACGAAATTTTAGGCACGTCAAGAGGAAGTGTAAAATCCATACC
>JAZNIV010000141.1:0-10107 GCA_045577675.1 Clostridia bacterium | reverse complement strand
GTTTTCTGACCTCAGAATATGAAGTAGAGCTTGAGATTCTAAAAAAAAGCGGCGATACCGAAATTATCACTATTGAAAGTGATTACGAGGATCTGGGAATTGAATTCCGCCAGGGACTTATCGACACTGCTCAAAGCTGTAAAAATAAGTGCATCTTTTGCTTTATCGACCAGCTTCCAAAGGGCATGCGCGAAACGGTTTATTTTAAGGATGACGACACAAGACTTTCCTTTTTGCAGGGAAATTATGTCACCCTTACCAACCTTACCGACGAGGAAATTGACAAGCTTATTGCCATGCACATTTCCCCTATTAACATCTCGGTACATACCACAAATCCCGAGCTAAGAGTTTCTATGCTCAAAAACCCAAATGCTGCAAAGATTTATAACATTATGAAAAAATTTGCCGAGAATGAAATCTATATGAACTGTCAGATAGTACTTTGCCCCGGTTATAATGACAAAGCTGAGCTTGACCGTTCCATTATGGATATGGCGGCACTTTATCCCTATGTTTCCAGTTGTTCTGTTGTTCCAGTCGGACTCACACGCTACCGCGAGGGACTGTGCGAACTGAAAGCCTTTGACGCTCTTTCCTCTCTTGACACAATCCGTCAAATTGAAAAGCATCAGAAAAGATTTATGGATGAATTCGGTATAAATCTTATTTATGCCGCAGACGAATTTTATATAAATGCGAAATTGCCAATTCCGCCTGCACACCATTACGATGGTTTTCCTCAAATCGAAAATGGTGTAGGATTGATTGCATCAATGCAGGAGGAATTTGACAGTGCTATAGAGCTTATAAAGCCGGAAAAATATAACCGCAATATTGCCATTGCTACCGGTGAGATTGCATATGATTTTATAAGTTCACTCACCGAGCGGCTTATGGCAAGGTGTGACGGAATTAAAATAACTGTTTACCCTGTAAAAAATGAGTTTTTCGGTGGCGGAGTAAATGTTTCGGGACTGGTTACGGGCGGAGACATCCTCCGAACACTTCAAAACGAACCGAAATATGATGAGCTTTTTATTCCGGACAGTATGCTGCGTGACGGAGAGGATATTTTCCTTGACGATATAACACTTTTGGAGCTTTCGGAAAAGCTCGGAATGAAAATAATACCGGTATGTAATGACGGATATGTATTTATAGAAAAGCTTCTTGATACAGAGCTTGAATTTTAAAACATCAAGAAAGGACTGATAACCTGATGAAACCTGTTGTAGCTATAGTAGGGAGACCGAACGTGGGAAAATCAACCTTGTTTAATAAAATATCAGGAGAGAGAATAAGTATAGTTGAGGATACACCGGGTGTTACCCGTGACAGGATTTATGCAGATGCAACATGGCTCGATAAATCCTTTACCCTGATTGATACAGGCGGTATTGAGCCGTCCTCAAAGGACGTAATTCTTTCGCAGATGCGTCTGCAGGCGGAGCTTGCAATTGATATGGCAGATGTTGTAATTCTTATGGTTAATGTTGCCGACGGCGTTACGGCCAATGACCTTGATGTTGCGTCTATGCTTCAAAAAGCTAAAAAGAAAATTGTCCTTGCGGTGAACAAGGTGGATAATATTGGTGAGCCACCTATGGAATTTTATGAATTTTACAATTTAGGGCTTGGTGACCCGATTGCTATTTCTTCAACGCACGGTCTTGGTGTGGGCGACCTTCTTGACGAGGTTTGCTCGCAGTTTCCGGAAAATGCGAATACAAATGATGATGAAGATGAAATTAAGGTGGCTGTAATAGGCAAGCCTAATGCAGGTAAGTCGAGCCTTATAAACCGTATTCTGGGTGAAAACCGTGTAATTGTTTCAAATATCGCCGGAACAACACGTGACGCAATCGACTCGCATTTTGAGAAAAATGGAGATAAGTTCCTGTTAATAGACACTGCAGGAATGAGAAAACGCAAAAAGATTGACGAAAATGTAGAGCATTACAGCGTGGTAAGAGCTTTGGCGGCGGTTGACCGCAGTGATGTCTGCGTGATAATGCTTGATGCAAACGAGGGTGTTACCGAGCAGGACACAAAAATTGCAGGCTATGCACATGAACAAGGAAAAGCGTGTATACTGGCTGTAAATAAATGGGACGCTATTACTAAGGACGATAAAACGATGAAAACCTTTAAAACGCAGGTGCAGGAAGGGTTTGCATTTATGTCCTATGCATCGGTTATGTTCATATCCGCAAAGACGGGACAAAGGGTGGATAAGCTTTTGGAGGAAATCAAGCTAATTAATGAGCAGCATAAAAGACGAATTACCACAGGTATGTTAAATGACGTTTTAAATGATGCGATGTCTAAACAGCAGCCGCCGTCAGATAAGGGAAAAAGACTTAAAATTTACTACGGAACACAGGCATCTGTTGCACCGCCGACCTTTGTATTGTTCTGTAATTCAAAGGATTTGTTCCATTACTCCTACCTGAGATTTATTGAAAATCAGATTCGTGCAGCCTTTGGCTTTAACGGCACGCCGATACACTTTATAATAAGAGAAAAGGGTCAGAAAGACCAGTAATTACGAGGTGATATGTATGATTTATGCGATAGCTGCTTTTGTAGCACTTGCTTCTTATCTTGTGGGAAGTATTAATCCGTCAATTATTATTTCAAAAAGTATCTACGGCAAGGATATAAGAGAGTCAGGCTCAGGCAATGCCGGAACCACCAATATGCTTCGTACTCACGGCAAGGGTATGGCACTTGCAACACTTATTTGTGACATTTTAAAGGGTGCATTAATGGTTGTATTTGCAATCTGGCTTGATAATTTTCTGGGGCTTTTCGTAAAGGATATGGCTGTTTCATATTATGAGCGGACCTTTATCCTCGGAAACCTTAAATATATTGCCGGCATATTTGCTGTAATAGGTCATGATTTTCCTGTATACTTCGGGTTCCACGGCGGCAAGGGTGTTGCTACAAGCCTTGGCGTTGTGCTTGTTTTGAACTGGCAGGTGGGCCTTATAGTTATGGCAGTTGCACTGACTGTTATGGCGACTACCCGCTATGTATCCTTAGGCTCAATAATTGCCGGTGGAATATATCCGTTTATGCTGTTTACTTACCTGCTTGCAAAGGGCGAGAATATGGAGAATCAGATAACAGGTATTGTTATGTCCTTTATACTTGGCCTTTTACTTATAGGAAAGCATCATTCAAATATTGTAAAGCTTAAGAATGGTACAGAAAATAAACTGTTTGCAAAGAAAAAAACAGAACCGGAGGTTGCGGAGGAAGAAATATGAAAATAGCTGTTATAGGTTCAGGTAGCTGGGGTTGTGCGGCGGCAATTCTGCTTGCTAAAAAAGGTAATGACGTATTTTTGTGGAGCTGGCAGCAGACAGAAACCGACCGGTTAAACAGGGACCGTGAAAATAAAGAGGTTCTACCCGGAAAGCATTTTCCTGATAATATTATATGCTCTCATGATATGGGCTTTTGCGTTGAGGGTGCAGAACTTATTGTGACAGTTGCTCCAAGCCCTGCCACACGAACAACCGCTAAGCAGCTTTCGCCATTTGTTAAGGAAGGACAGGTGCTTGTAAATCTTTCAAAAGGTCTTGAGGAGGCTACGCTGATGCGGCTTTCAGAGGTTTATGAAAGCGAAATCCCGCAGGCGAAGGTGGCGGTAATGAGCGGTCCGTCGCATGCTGAGGAGGTAAGCATCGGTCTGCCTACTACCAACGTTGTTGCGGCAAGGGATAAGGAAACTGCTGAATATATTCAGGAAATTTTTATGACTGAAGCCTTTCGCGTTTATACGGGCGATGATATGACAGGTGTTGAGCTTGGGGGAGCGTTAAAAAACGTAATTGCCCTTTGCTCCGGAATTTCTGACGGGATAGGCTATGGCGATAATACACGTGCGGCGTTAATGACACGCGGTATTGCGGAAATTAAACGTCTGGGAGTTGCGATGGGTGCGAAGCCGGAAACCTTTGCGGGGCTTTCGGGGATAGGCGATTTAATTGTTACCTGCACCAGTATGCACTCAAGAAACCACCGTGCCGGAATACTTCTCGGAAAGGGCTATACACTTGATGAAACACTTGCCGAGGTTAAGATGGTGGTTGAGGGTGTTAATACCGCAAAAGCAGCATATAATTTAAGTAAAAAATATAATGTATCTATGCCGATAACCGAGGAAGCCTATAATGTGCTTTTTTGCGGCAAGGATGCAAAGGCTGCTGTTATGGATTTGATGAAAAGAGCAAAAACGGCAGAGAATTAAGGAGATTTTCATGGATTTAATATCGGTGTTGCTAATAGGAATCGGGCTTTCAATGGATGCATTTTCGGTAGCCGTTACCGATGGGATAGTTCTAAAAAAACCAAAGCCGCTTGAGGCTGCAAAAATTGCACTGTTTTTTGGTGCATTTCAGTTTTTGATGCCATGTGTAGGGTTTGTTCTCGGAAGTGCGTTTGCAAGATATATAACCACCTTTGACCATTGGGTTGCCTTTATTCTGCTTGGCTTTATTGGCGGAAAAATGCTGTTTGAGGCGGTTTTTGAAAAGGATGAAAAAGAAGAAATAAAAAATCCGCTGTCTTTGGGAACTCTGTTTGTCCTTGCGATAGCAACCAGCATAGACGCACTTGCGGTGGGAGTCACCTTTGCAACGGTTAACACACCTGTTTTGTGGGCATCAACAGTTATCGGCATTATAACCTTTGTGATTTCCTATGCCGGAGTTTACATAGGCAGTAAATGCGGCAATATGCTCGGAAATAAGGCAGAAATCGCCGGAGGAACAGTATTGATAGGCATTGGTGTAAAGATATTGATTGAACATCTGTTCTTTTAAATATGTTGACAATTACCACTTGTTGGTATATAATTATGTGAAATGTAGTTACACAGAAAAGAGGAATTTAGTGTGAAAAATCTTATTATTCCAAAGGATTACGAATCTCTTTTGCCCTTGAGGCAAACAGAGCTTGCCATAAAAAAAGTGAAGGACTTTTTTGAAAGAGACCTTTCCATACAGCTTAATTTAACTCGTGTTTCAGCACCGCTTTTTGTAAACACAAACAGCGGACTTAATGATACATTAAACGGCGTTGAAAGACCTGTTTCCTTTGATATTAAAGGGATAGAGGGTGAATATGAGATTGTTCATTCGCTTGCCAAGTGGAAAAGGCATGCCCTAAAGCATTACGGCTTTGGCAAGAATGAGGGACTTTATACCGATATGAACGCAATCCGACGTGATGAGGATGTGGATAACCTTCACTCCAATTATGTCGACCAGTGGGATTGGGAAAAGGTGATAGATAAGTCACAGCGGACAATGGAAACCCTTAAAAAGACTGTGGAGCTTATCTATAGTGCCATAAAGCACACTGAAAGATATATTGCATCAGAATATGACTTTGCTGAGGTTTATCTTCCTGAGGACATATTCTTCGTGACAGCTCAGGAGCTTGAGGATATGTATCCTGATAAAACTCCGAAGGAACGTGAATATGAAATTGCAAAGGAAAAGGGAGCAGTATTCCTGATGCAGATTGGCGGAGTTTTAAAATCGGGAAAGATGCACGACGGACGTGCTCCTGACTATGATGACTGGACCTTAAACGGTGATATTATCGTTTACTATCCTATTCTAGATGTTGCACTTGAGCTTTCGTCAATGGGAATAAGAGTTGATGAAGAGGCACTTTTAAAGCAGCTCAAAATAAGAGGAAAGGAAGAAAACGCTAAGCTTCCGTTTCAGAAGGCACTCATAAATGGAGAGCTTCCGTATACAATGGGAGGCGGAATCGGTCAGTCAAGACTGTGTATGTATTTCTTGAGAAAAGCACATGTCGGTGAGGTGCAGGCATCTGTATGGCCAGAGGATATGATAAAAGAATGTAAGAAAAACGGAATAAATCTCTTATAGCTCTATTATAGCTAACTTAAAAAGGGGAAAAATAGTCTGGAGCAGAAAAAGGAGACAATGTAGAACTTTTACGGGCTTGACTTTTGATTAAATAAGATGGAGAAATCTCAAAAAAACAGAGATTTCTCTATTTTTATGCCTTTATTCATTCCAAACAATTTTCCTATCCCCCAAAAAAGGAGCTGTATTTTTTTACAGCCCCGATATTATTTTTTCTTTTTCTTGGTCGTTTCGTATACAATGCCGTTAAGCTTGTCATAGATGTCGTATCCTTTATAGCCTGCAAAATACCCTGTTAGCGATGCAATATACGGAAGAAAAACAATGATTAAATAACCCTGAAGCTCAAAGTGTCCTTTATCCATTCCAAGAAGAGCTTTATACATAGAAAACCATAGTACCGAAATTACGTTTCCTGCAAGTCCCCAGGCATTTGTAATAGCTCCGTCTGATGAACCAAATGCCCACGAGCATTTATATATTATAATAAGAATTATATTAACAGCTGTAAGCAAAACCGGAAGATATATGCCCTTATAAGGCTTGGGTGTTAAGGGGCTGTACGGCTTTTTGTCATCGGTTGCTGAGTTAAAGGCTTCGTTATATATTGAAAGAAAGTAGCCTATAAACCCGATGGCTGCAAAAATATACGAGCCGGCAGCTGTCGCCCATATTGAAATCAGCGCAAGCCATATAAGTGAAAACATAAGGGCAGTTGTTGCGTGTTTTCTGACCATCCGCAAGATTTGTGCAGTAAGTGTGTATTTAAACTTGATTTTATCCATAGCTTCCTCCTATAACTGCCGGACATTTAATTATTCTTTTGGTTCCGACTTTTTCGTTCTTATTATATTGTGATGCCGGTTTTCAAGACCGGCTTTTTTGAATTGGTGCCTTTTTAATTCCCAGAATTTTACGCAGCTTGGTTTTTGCTATCCAGCGTTTGGCGGTAAGCTTTTCAAAGGCTGCATCAAACTCAGGCTTTGAGAGGTTTCTAAAGTCCTTGGGCATAACTCCGCAAAGGTCAAATATGTATTGACTGATTTCCTTCTGCGTAAGGCAATCGTAATCCTCTATATACATTCCGGTGATTTTTGTACTTTTAATCTGGGCTTTTGTAAGCTTGTCTGTGCTGCGTAAAAGCCCTGAGGCTGTAGCACTAAGAGAGCAGTAAGGATATTCGCTGTCGTTTTTCCGGGAAATAGAGTTAACAAACGCGATAACGCCGCATAAGTCCTCATCTGAATCTATAGGCTCACTTTTAAAGCGGTCATAGAAAAGCCTTCCGCTTCCGCTATGAGTGCGGTTAAAGTATCTTGCATAGCTTGTGCAAATTGGCTTTAATGCCTTGCCGATGTCATCGTTTGAAGAGATTACAAGATGTATTCTGTTTTTTAGAAGAGTATAGGCATAAATGCTTATCCTGCCGCTATCAGAATAGCGACCAAGTATTGCGGTAAATTCGTCATAATCACCGCTCTCGATAAACAGGCGGTTAACACCCCGAAGGAGTATGTGGTAAATGCCTGTTTTGCTTTGAATACGCCCTTTACGTGCCATAAAATCACCTCATCTTTCGTTAATGGGGACACTAATAATAGTATCAGGATTAATTATATCACAAAATTTTACAATTGCAATAGGGACATAAAAAATTTCTGCATAATTGACCAAAAAGGACATAGTAATGTTAATAAGAATATATAAAGAGGAATGATAAAATGGAGTTTTATGCAATGACGTCAAGGGCGGCGACAGAATACATATCCCGAGGCCGGTTTGACCACAGGGTGAAAAACCGATTACAGGAAAAGAAGAAAAAAAGCCTGTTAATGCGGTTTTTTATGCAGTTTTCTGATTTTATGATAATAATACTTCTGCTTGCAGCGGCGATTTCGTTTGGAATATCACTGCTTAGCGGCGAGGGCGATTTTATCGACCCTGTTATAATTCTTGTTATTGTTGTGCTTAATGCAATTTTAGGAGTGGTAGAGGAAAGCAAGGCGGATAATGCACTTGAGGCACTTAAAAAAATCTCAGCACCGCAGGCAAAGGTGCGAAGAAACGGAAAAATTACAGTTGTAAGCACAGAGGATGTGCGGATTGGGGATATACTAATTCTTGAAGCCGGAAATTGTGTAAGTGCTGATGCAAGGCTTTTAAAGTCTGTTAATTTAGAGATAGATGAGTCTGCATTAACGGGCGAAGCTATGCCGGTTACAAAGGACAGCGAGTGTGTGCTTGATGAATTCACTCCTCTTGCAGACAGAAAAAATATGGTTTTCTCGTCTACAAGCGTTATACAGGGCAGAGGAGAGGCGATTGTAACAGCTATTGGAATGGACACAGAAATGGGACATATTGCCGCTATGATTGCGGAGGGGGAGGATGAGCCGACGCCGCTGCAGAAAAAGCTTGCCGAAACAGGAAAGTATTTGGGAATAGCTGCCTTATTAATTTGTGCGGTAATATTTGCAATGGGCGTTTTGAAGAGGCTACCGGTATTTTCAATGTTTTTGACCTCAGTAAGCCTTGCGGTTGCGGCAATTCCGGAGGGACTTCCTGCAGTGGTAACGGTGGTTCTTGCAATGGGCGTTCAGCGAATGGCAAAGAAAAAAGCAATAGTAAAGCATCTTTCGGCTGTTGAGTCGCTGGGGGGTGCAACGGTAATCTGTGCCGATAAGACAGGGACGTTAACACTAAACAAAATGACGGTAACAGAAACGGCATCAACAGATACGATGCAGCTTTTTGAGCTGGCAGTGCTGTGCTGTGACAGCGGCACAAATCCTACCGAAAAGGCGATTATAGAAGAAGCCGCAAGGCGGGGCATAAATCAGCATAGTCAGACAAGGCACTGTCCGAGAATAGGCGAAATACCCTTTGATTCGGAAAGAAAGCTTATGAGCGTTATGGTTTCATACTATGGTAAAAATCGTGTCATTACAAAGGGTGCAACGGAAATTTTACTGAAAAAATGCACGCATTACGTTGATAATAGCGGAATATCAGAGCTCACAGAGGCGAAAAAGCGGCAGATTTTGTCCGACGTAAGGAAAATGGGAGAAAAGGCACTAAGAGTAATTGCAGTTGCGTATAAGGATGTGTCGGGTAACAGCATAAGCGAAAACGGTCTTATTTTTACAGGTCTTATCGGAATGATGGACCCGCCGAGACCGGAGGTACGGCACGCTGTGGCAGAATGTATGCGTGCAGGAATTCGCCCTGTGATGATTACCGGAGATAATAAGATAACGGCAAGTGCCGTTGCGGAGAAAATCGGGTTTGGCGGTAAGGCTTTAACCGGCGAGGAGCTTTCGGGCAAAACCGATGAAGAGCTGACCGATTACAGCATTTTCGCACGGGTTACGCCGGCGGACAAAATGCGGATTGTAAAGGCTTTTAAGAAAAAGGGCGAGGTTGTTGCAATGACGGGGGACGGAGTAAATGATGCACCTGCCTTAAAGGCTGCGGATATAGGCTGCAGTATGGGGATGAAGGGGACGGATGTTGCAAAGGAAGCGTCAGATTTAGTGCTTGTAGATGACAATTTTGCTACAATTGTTGCTGCGGTGCGTGAAGGCAGAGGAATTTTTGAAAATATAAAGAAATCCATTCAATTTCTGCTTTCTTCAAATATAGGCGAGGTAATTACAATTTTTGTCGGTATGTTGTTTGGTTGGGAACCGCCGCTTTTGGCTATTCAGCTTTTGTGGGTAAACCTTGTTACCGATTCGATGCCGGCACTTGCACTGGGAGTTGACCCGGTAGACAGAGAGATAATGCTCAAAAAACCGAGAGATCCGAAAAAAAGTCTTTTTGCCGATGGCTTGTGGGGAACAATCTGTATTGAGGGTGCTATGATTGGAGCTTTGGCACTTTTGGCATTTTCAATAGGTCACAACCTGTTTGATAAGGGTATGGCTCCTGAAATAGGCAGAACAATGGCATTTTGCGTGCTATCGCTTTCACAGCTTTTCCATGCATTTAATATGAGAAGTGAGTATTCGGTTTTAAACCGCAGCTTTTTTAAGAATAAGGCACTTGTTTTGTCGCTTTTGCTTGGTATAGTGATGCAGGCTTGCGTTGTAAATATCGGCTTTATGTCGGGAATTTTCAAGGTAACTGCACTTAGCGGCATACAGTGGTTGATTGTCGCCCTGCTGGCGGTTATGCCGATTGTGATTGT
>JAZNIV010000140.1:0-10494 GCA_045577675.1 Clostridia bacterium | reverse complement strand
CAGGCAGATGATAAAATATTGTGACACCTGCTATGTTACTAAGGTGGATAAGACTGTGCCGGCAGATAAGTTTATGGTTAACCTTGACGAGGATTGCGATTGGAAAATGACAGAAGCCTCGGAAAAAATCGAGGATAACGGCTATATGATTCAATTCTGCAAATATGAAAGGGTGGAAAAATTATGAACCTGCACAGAATTGCCGGAATTACGGTGGATTTGGGATACAAATACGATAAAATGAAAAAGCAGGCGGCTGCGTACCATATCGATGAGGACGTAAAACCGGATATGACTATTTATCTGTCCGACGATTTTCTTGAAAAAAAGCATAAGGAAAATCCGCATCTTTCACTTGAGGATTGTGAATATATTTTTACCAGCAGCATTTTTTATACCGGACTTTTGCATTACGGCGGATTTATGCTTCATTCCTCATCTGTGTATATGGATGGAAAGGCATATCTTTTTTCTGCAGCGTCGGGAACAGGAAAGTCAACTCATACAGGTCTTTGGCAAAAGGTTTACGGCAAGGACAGAGCACAGATTTTAAATGATGACAAGCCGGCAATACGTATCGGGGAAAACGGAATTTTTGCCTGCGGAACTCCGTGGAGCGGAAAAACCGATTTAAATATCAATGTTGTTGCACCTATAGGCGGAATATGCTTTTTGGAACGCAGCGAGGAAAACTGGATAAAACGGGTAGACGGTGGAAGTGCCATACTAAAGCTGATGAACCAGACCATCCGCCCGACAGACGCAAATGATATGAATAAGCTGCTAACCCATGTTGACAGGGTTTTAACTGAGGTTCCTGTTTATATGATGGGCTGCAATATCAGCGATGATGCGGCAATTCTTGCGTTTGAAACTATGTCTAAAGAAACCTGATTACCGGAGGAATACTATGCCAACAGCACTAATTACAGGAGCAAGCTCAGGGATAGGAAAGGAAATTGCAATTAAGCTTTCCAATGCAGGGTATGATTTAATCCTTGCAGCAAGAAGAGCAGACAAGCTGACCGAGGTTTCCCGCCTTCTTAGAAGCCCTGCTGAAATTATTTCCATTGACCTGTCAAAGGAGGAAAACTGCTACTCTCTTTACGAAAGGTGTAAAAGCAGGGATATTGATGTGGTTGTTAATAATGCAGGCTTTGGTTATTTCGGAAGCTTTTGCGAAACCGAGCTTGTGCGAGAAATGGAAATGCTTGACTTAAATGTACGTGCTCTGCATATCTTAACAAAGCTGTTTTTAAAGGATTTTTGCGAGAAAAACAGCGGAAAAATACTAAATGTTGCATCGGCTGCAGGGTTTATGCCGGCAGGACCGCTGCTTTCAACATATTATGCGACCAAGGCTTATGTTTTAAGCCTTACAAGAGCTGTTGCAAAGGAGCTTAAAAAGTCAGGAAGCAAGGTTATGGTTTCTGCACTTTGCCCCGGACCTGTCAAAACAGAGTTTGACGCTGTTGCCGGTGTTGAGTTCGGCGGAGTGGGAATGAACGCAGAAAAGGTTGCAGATATTGCAGTAGGGCAAATGGAAAAAGGCAAGACTGTGATTATTCCGGGTGCTGTAATGAAGGTCGGAAAATTCTTTACTAAAATTTTGCCGGATAGTGTGTTAGCAGCTTTTGCGTATAAATTTCAGAAAGCAAAGGAAGATAGATAATGGTTAATATCGGTAACAGCTGGGACTCACTCTTAAAAGAGGAGTTTTCAAAGGATTATTATAAACAGCTTCAGACATTCTTAAAGGAAGAATATGCAAACCATATAATACATCCTGATAAAAATGACATTTTTAATGCACTAAAATGGACAAGCTATGAAGATGTCAGGGTAGTAATTTTCGGTCAGGACCCGTATCACGGCGAAAATCAGGCACATGGCCTGTGTTTTTCAGTAAAAAAGGGTGTGGATATACCGCCGTCTTTAAAGAACATCTATAAGGAGCTTGCTGATGAATTGGGACTTTATATTCCCGATAACGGGTACCTTGAAAAATGGGCACGTCAGGGAGTGATGCTTTTAAATGCGTCGCTTACTGTACGTGATGGTGAGGCAAATTCCCATAAAGGCAAGGGCTGGGAACAGTTTACCGACAGAATTGTAGAGCTTTTGAATGAACGAAAAGAGCCGGTCATTTTTCTTTTGTGGGGAAATGATGCAAAGAAAAAAGAGGAGCTTATTACAAATCCGCAGCACATAATTCTTTCGGCTGCACATCCAAGTCCGCTGTCTGCAAGCCGTGGATTTTTCGGCTGCGGTCACTTCAAAAAGGTAAATAATATGCTTACGGCGATGAATAGGGATCCTATTGACTGGCAAATAGAAAAGTGCCTGTAAAATTTCCGTATCTCACCACTTTTTGGCGAGGGCAGTACGACGTACAGCACTCTCGCCTTCAAAATGGCAATCTACGAAAATTTTTCAAGGCAATTGGGAATGTTGGAAAATTTTATATCTCACCACTTTAAAGTAATTTAAGGAACGATAGTTATGAAAAAACTTTTGATACTTGATGCAAACAGCTTAATCAACCGTGCGTTTTACGGCGTACGGTTTCTTTCTTCGCGTGACGGAACTCCTACAAATGCAATTTTTGGGTTTATGATGACGCTTATGAAGCTGATTGACGAAAATAAGCCGGACTATATTTGTGCGGCATTTGATTTAAAAGCACCGACCTTCCGGCATAAAATGTACTCGGAGTACAAGGCACAGAGAAAGCCTATGCCGGAGGGACTTGTTGTTCAGATGCCTATTGCAAAGGATATTCTGCGGACAATGAAAATAAATATTCTTGAAAAGGAAGGCTATGAGGCAGACGATATAATAGGTACTGTGTCGAGAATATGTGAAGAAAAGGGAATTGAGTGCCTTATTGCAACGGGAGATAAGGATGACTTGCAGCTTGCCTCAAAAACTACGAAAATCCTTTTGACGGTAACAAAGCAAGGTATGACCGATACCGACTGTTATGATGATGTGGCGGTTTTTGAAAGGTACGGAGTTACACCTACAGAATTTATCGATATAAAAGCACTTATGGGCGATTCGTCCGATAATATTCCGGGGGTAAAGGGAATTGGCGAAAAGACAGCGATGACTCTTATTGCAAAGGCGAAAAGCATTGAAAATTTGTACGAAAATCTGGACAGCTTTGGAATTACTCCTGCAAACTTCAAAAAGCTTGAGCAGGATAAGGATATGGCGTTTATGTCAAAAACTCTTGCCACCATTGACAGAAATGTTCCTATGGAACTTGATTTTGAAGAAAATAAAATTCCCGACTATAAAGAAAATAATGAGCTTTACGATGTGCTAAAGAAGCTTGAGCTTAATAAGGTAATAGCAAGAATAGGACTCGAAAAAACCATAGAAACGAAACAGGCGGTTGACTTTTTGAAGGGAACTGTGTGCGAAACGGTTACATCCGCTGAAGGCTTAGATTTGCTGTGCGAAAAAATCCGCAAAAACGGAGAAATGGCAGTTATTTTTGAGCTTGATAATGGCAAAATTTCCGCGTGCAGTATTGCATCTGACAGCTATGCGGCATTTGTTGAGATGAACAAATATACAGAAGAAAAAATATTTAAGATATTGAAGGATGCGTCGATAAAAAAATACTGCGTAAACGTAAAGGATGCACTTTGCTGTGCGGAAATTAACGGAATTGCCTATGATATTGCAATTGCGGCATATCTGTTAAACCCTGCTCGCAATAACTTTTCTGTTAATGACCTTGCGTATGAATATTTGGGCTTTGAATTCGGCACACAAAAGCAGGTGTCTTTATTTGATGAGGATGATTGTGAGAGTGCGAAAAAGGCACTCGCAATTATGCCGATTGTGAAAATTACGAAGGAGAAGCTTAAAGAGAACGGTCAGGAGGATTTATATTATTCTGTTGAACTGCCGCTTTGCGAGGTTCTTGCGGATATGCAGAAGCAGGGTATTTTAATTGACAAAAAACAGCTTGCTGACTTTTCATCAGAGCTTTCACAGAGGCTCGGCTGGCTTACTAAAGAGATTTATAATCTGGCGGGCAGTGAATTTAATATAAATTCCACAAAGCAGCTTGGTGTTGTTCTGTTTGAGGACTTGGGCTTAAAAGCAATAAAGAAAACAAAAACAGGCTATTCGACAAATGCCGAGGTTCTTGAAAAATTAAGAGACAAGCACCCAATTATTGAGCTTATCTTAGAGTACCGCCAGCTTGCCAAGCTTAAAAGCACTTATTGCGACGGGCTTATGGCGGTCATAAATCCTGAAACAGGGCGTATACATTCTGTATTTAATCAAACGGTTACGGTAACCGGCAGAATCAGCTCAACAGAGCCGAATATGCAGAATATTCCGACTCGTACCGAGCTTGGAAGTCATATAAGGAAGATGTTTGTAGCAAAGCCGGGGTGCGTGCTTTTAGATGCCGACTATTCGCAAATTGAACTAAGGGTGCTTGCACATATTGCAAAGGACGAGGTTATGATAAATGCCTTTAAAAATAATGAAGATATTCACCGTGTAACAGCATCACAGGTACTTGGGATTGCTCCGGAGAAAGTCACAAAAGAGCAGAGAAGCAGTGCAAAGGCGGTTAATTTCGGAATTGTGTACGGAATTGGCGAATACTCACTTTCACAGGATTTGAAAATCTCTGTAAAACAGGCAAAGGAATATATTGAGAGCTATCTTGAAAAGTACAGCGGTGTAAAAAAATATATGGAGGATATAAAGGAATCGGCTCGGAAAAACGGATATGTAACTACACTTATGAACCGTATCCGCTATGTTCCGGAGATTTCGTCGTCTAATTTTAATACGCGTGCATTCGGGGAGCGTGTTGCACTTAATACTCCTGTTCAGGGTACGGCGGCGGATATTATAAAGCTTGCAATGGTAAAGATTTATAAAAGGCTAAAGGACGGCGGTTTTAAATCAAAGCTGATACTGCAGGTGCACGACGAACTGATTATAGAAACAGCAATTGAAGAAAAGGAAGAGGTTGCAAAAATCCTGCGTGAGGAAATGGAAAATGCTGCAAAGCTTTCTGTACCTCTTTTGGTGGATATGTCGGAGGGGGATAACTGGTATGACGCAAAATAAACGTGTTGTGGGCATAACCGGCGGCTCGGGCTGCGGAAAAAGCTATATAAGCAGTCTGTTGAAGGACCGCGGAATACCTGTGATTGACTGCGACAAAGTGGCACGAAGTGTTATGCAGGAGGGAAAGCCTTGTCTTGTGGAGGTTTCCGAATATTTCGGTAAAGAGATTTTAACAGGCGGTGAGCTTGACAGAAGAAGGCTGGCGGAAATTGTATTTTCTGATAAAAATAAGCTGAAAAAGCTGAACGGAATTACTCATAAATATATTCTGGCAGACATATATAATATGATTGAACAGGAGAAAAGTGAGCTTGTGTGCATAGACGGTGCAGTTTTAATAGAAAGCGGTCTAAAATGCGATAAAATGATAGGTATTCTTGCTGATAAAGAGGTGAGAAAAAAACGGATAATGGATCGTGACCGTCTTTCTGAAAAGCAAGCAATAGCACGCATTGAAGCACAAAAGCCGGACAGCTTTTATCTTGAAAACTGTGACCTTGTTTTTTATAACAATGAGGACAGGGTTGATTTTGACAGAATTTTAAAAGGGATAATGGAATGAGTAGACATAAAAGAATATTGGTGATTCTGGTTTTTGCAGTGGTCTTAATTCCTTTGGCAAAATCAGGATATAACAAATTACTGGATAGGTTCTTGCCACTTAAATATGAGGGATATATTGAAAAATATGCAGAGGAATACGGACTTGATAAATACCTTGTAATGGGTGTAATCCGTGCGGAAAGCAACTTCCGTAATGAAGCACATTCCGGTGTTGCAAGGGGGCTTATGCAGCTTACTGACGAAACTGCCGGCTGGATTGCAGAAAAACTGGAAATGGAATATCATAAAGATATTGTGGAAGCCCCTGAGGCAAATATCAAAATGGGTTGTTATTACTTATCGTATTTAAAAGAGCATTTTAAAGACACTATGGCAGCACTTGCGGCATATAATGCCGGAATGGGAAATGTGGCCGAATGGCTTGGTGACAGCCGGTATTCTGCTGATGGAAAAACCTTGCTTGATATTCCGTTTGGAGAAACAAAAAGGTATGTAAAGCGGGTAGGAATTTTCTCCTGGCTTTATGAAAAATTATATTGACACAAAAATCAGTAACATATATAATAAGTATACAGAATAATTACAAAAAGAAAAGGGAGGCGGCGTCATGAAAACAATTATTACAATCGGCAGACATTACGGAAGTGGAGGAAGAGAGGTCGGAAAAAAGCTTGGTGAATTACTCGGTATTCCGTGCTATGATGAAGAAATCGTAGATATGGTTGCGGAAAAAGCAAACATACATCCGGACGTTGTTAAAAAGGTAGATGAAAAGGCAACAGACAGCTTTTTGTATTCACTTATAGCAAGCGGCGGCCTAAGAGGCGTGAGCGATGCTATGCATTATGAAATGCCAATTAATGATAAAGTATTTATAAATCAATCCAAGGCTATTAAAGAGCTTGCGAATAAGGGTGCATGTATCTTTGTCGGAAGATGTGCCGACTATGTTCTTGAAGAAGAAAAGGACCTTTTAAGAGTGTTTATTTATTCCGATATGGACAGTAAAATTAAAAGGATAAGCGGTATATATAATCTTACTGAAAAGCAGGCAAAGGATAAAATTGTGAAGATTGAAAAAACAAGAAAAACCTATTACAATTATTATACTGACCGCAGCTGGGGCAGTATGGCAAGCTATGACCTGTGTATTAATACCGGTCTTACCGGAACGGACGGTGCTGCAGAGATTATAAAGGATTTTTTGGTAAAGAAGGAAAATATAAATGGCTGAGTATTTAAAGGCGATATTTTTAGGAATTGTTGAAGGAATAACAGAATGGCTGCCTATAAGCTCTACAGGGCATATGATTTTGGTCAATGAGTTTCTTGACAATGCCGGATTTACTGCAACGGATTTGTTTTTGTATGTGATACAGCTCGGTGCAATACTGGCGGTTGTAACCCTGTATTTTAAGAAGCTGAACCCGTTTTCGCCGTCGAAAACGGCAGAGGGAAAAAGGGCTACATGGCAAATGTGGTTTAAGGTGGTTGCGGCATGCATACCTGCGGCTGTTATAGGGCTTTTGTTTAACGACTTTATGGAGAATTTTGAAAACTGGCAGGTTGTGTCGGCAATGCTGGTACTCTACGGTTTCGGATTTTTAGTGGTTGAAAACCTTAACAAAAAAGCAAAGGTTACCGATATTGACGGACTTACTTATAAAACAGCACTTATAATAGGACTGTTTCAGGTGCTTTCGATAATCCCCGGAACCTCCCGCTCGGGTGCGACTATTCTCGGTGCAATTATGATAGGCTGTTCACGTGAGGTGGCGGCGGAATTTTCGTTTTTCCTTGCGATACCGGTAATGTTCGGTGTAAGCCTTTTAAAGATTGCTACATATGACGGAACTATAACCGGCTCTGATGTGGCAGTGCTTTTGACGGCAATGGCAGTTGCCTATGCGGTATCGATGTGTGCGATAAAGTTTTTGGTGGGCTTTGTGAAAAAGAATAGCTTTAAACCGTTTGGCTGGTATAGGATTGTGCTTGGTGTGCTGGTAGTTACATACTTTGCACTCATAAAATAAACTTAAAGCTTCCATAATAATCCATAGGAGGATTTTATTATGGAAGCTTTTTTTATGTTTGTACTATACTCTTTTTGCGGCTGTTTGCTTGAGGATGCGTATTATTATGCCCTTCACAGAAGGTATGTTTCAAAACGCACCCTCCTAAACTTGCCGCTTTGTCCTGTCTATGGTGTTTCGGCGTTGGTGCTTGCTTTTGTGAACAGGGATACTCAAAATCCCGTTTTACTGTTCTGTAACGGATTTTTGGCAGTAAGTGCTGTGGAGCTTACCTTTTACCTGATTTCTAAGAAAATCTATAATGTAAAGTGGTGGGACTATTCAAAGCACAGAATTAACTTTATGGGCGGAGTAAGCCTTTTCTATTCGGTAATGTGGGGACTTTTAAATATTGTGTTTGCAAAAATTGTGCATCCTGCTGTCAGCTTGTGGATTGGAGGAATATCCGAAACCTCACAGCTTTTTACAGGACTTTTTATTGCCGTTTACCTCACTGCAGATTTTAAAGAAACTCACAAAGAACTTTTAAAGCATAAAAATGGTGAAAAAAGCAGTATTTATGAGAAATTTTCCTATTTGAAAAGCAATAATTAACAAACTGTTTAAAAATTTCTGTTGCATTTTATTGAAAAAGGTGGTATAGTATTTAAGTAATGCTTTTCAATAACAATGAAGGGAGAAAATTTTATGAGCGAAAGACAAGCTAAAAAGAACAGAAAAGAGCTGTCGGAGATTAAGACAGAAGTTAAACAGACAAATCCTAAAAAGGTAATATCAAACATAGTTACAGCAGCGGTGATTGCAGCTGTAGCAGCACTTGGGGTATATGCAACATGGGACAAGATTGCACCAAGCCTTACAGCATCGAACGAGCAGACGCAGGTAGAGAGCCAGACAATTGCTGAATTTGCAGAAAGTCAGGGAACAACTGCGGATGAGTTGCTCCAAAAATGCGGTATGACAGACTTGGGACTGACAGGTGAAAGCGATATAACAGAAATGCAGAGTAAGTTCACAATTGAGAGCTATGCTAAATTTTTGGATATGACCGCAGAGGAGCTGAAGGCTGAAAACGGAATTGAGGATCTTGCAAACGATACAAACTGGCAGGAGGCTACAATGAAAATTCCTATGAGCAAGGTTGCGGAGCAGACAGGAGTAACTTTTGAGGAATTTGCAAAGCAAAACGGACTTCCGGAGGAAATTACAGCAGAAATGACTCAGGAAGAGGCTATGAACATCCTTCAAACACAAATGATGATGGAACAGGCTACCGGAGAAGCAACAGATGATACAAATTCTGCAGAAGCAGAAAATGAATAATACAAGGAGAAAAGAAAATGGACGAGAATAAAAACTTAGAAAATTTAGAAGAAAACGAAGCTGTTGAGGCGGTTGAGGAAATCGTAGAAGAAACGGCAGAGGCTGTAGAAGAAGTTGCAGAAGAGGCAACCCAAGATGTTGAGGCAGTTATTGATGCTGCTGCCGAGGCTGTAGAAGAAGCAGTTGAAAAGCTTGAGCCGGTGGAAATTAAAAAGGGTTCAAAGATAGGGGCAATAGTTGCTGTTGTTCTGGCAATTGTTGTAGTTGCTGCAGCTGTTATTACATCAAATATGGAATTTAACAAGTACAATAAGCTTGGCTATGTTGACATCAGCGGAAGAACTGTTCAGGACCTGCTTGATGCACAGGGTATGGAGCTTGAGGAGTTCTTAACAGCATATGGGCTTCCTGCAGATATGCCTGCTGATACAACAGAGGCTGCTGCGTACTACTGTATTCCTGCAAAGAAGGTTGCTGAAATGTACGGAATGGACTTTGCTACAATGAAGGAAACACTGAAGATTCCTGAAACTGTAACAGAGGATACACCTTGGGGTGAGGCTGAGGGTGAAATCGCACTTTCAGATTACGTTGGTGCAGAAAATGTTGATGCCTTCAAGAGCCAGTATGGTTTAGGCGATGAGGTTACAGCAGAAACAAAGTGGAAGGAAATCCGCAACACTGTTGATATTGCACAGAAGGAACAGCGTGAGGCTCAGGAAAAGGCTGCAGAGGAAGCTGCTAAAAAGGCAGCAGAAGAGGCTGCAAATGCTGAGACCGAGGCAGAGGATGGTGCAGAAGCTCCTGCTGAAGGAGAAGAAGCAGCACCTGTTGAAGGCGAAAAAGACGCTGAATAATTAAAAACATCAGGGGCGGCATTGCCGCCCTGTTTCGTTTTAAAGGAGAAGGTTATGAAATATTATGCGGTGAAAAACGGCAGAAAACCGGGGGTATTCACAAGCTGGGACGAATGTAGGCTGCAGGTGGACGGCTTTTCGGGAGCTGTGTATAAATCCTTTACCACAAAGGCGGCGGCGGAGGAATTTATTGGCATTATCCCGACCTCAGAGGCAGAGGAATTAACAGGTGTGCGTGCGTATGTTGACGGAAGCTATAATATAAATACGTGTGAATTCTCCTTTGGAGCAGTTATCTTTATAGATGGTGAAATGCTGACCTTTTCTCAAAAATTTTCTGACCCGGAGCTTGCGTCTATGCGAAATGTCGCAGGAGAGATAAAAGGCTCGGAATTTGTTCTTTGCTACTGTGTAGAGCATGGCATAAAAAATGTAGAAATATATTATGATTATGAAGGTATCGCTGCATGGGCAGAGGGCAGGTGGAAAACCAATAAGTCCGGAACGATAGCGTATAAAGCACTTTATGATGAGCTTTCGGAAAAGGTTTCGGTAAAGTTTGTAAAGGTTAAGGGACATTCGGGAGATAAATATAACGATATGGC
>JAZNIV010000139.1:0-5480 GCA_045577675.1 Clostridia bacterium | reverse complement strand
TGAATATAAGAACAAAAAACTTCGTGACATCGCGATTTTTACTACATATTTAGGCACAGGTGTCCGTGTAAGCGAGCTTGTGAATTTGCAGGTAACAGATATTGATTTTAATACCCAGTCCTTTATTGTCACCCGAAAGGGTGGCGACCAGCAGGAGATTTTTATGCCGGTACAAGTAAATAATGCACTTTGGGAATACTTAGAGCCGGACAGCGAGGATGCACGTGAATCGGGACCATTGTTTTTAGGTCGCTCGGGCAAGGCATTAACGGTTGCCGCAGTTGAAAAAATGCTGAAAAATTACTGCTACACCGTCGGCATCACCCACCCCGACAAAACCCGTCCGCACGCACTCAGGCGTACCTTTGCCTGCCGGCTTTTAGAGGACGGTGTGGATATAAAGATGGTTGCCGAACTTATGGGACATAAAAATATTGAAGTAACACACCGCTACTATGCACAGTACAGCAGTCAAAGAAGGCGTGAGGTCATGCAAAACCTTGACGTTTTAAGAACAGATGAAAATAAGCTATAGTAATGCTATAGCTTATTTTTTTGAATAAGATATAGACATATGTTATAATAACAATTGCGACACAACTTAACAGAGATGACAATTGTCTTGTAGTATGCATTTTTATTTTGGTAAAAATGCATGTTTTCAGCATATTGCAAGAATATGTTGTTTCTGTTGTGTCGCAAGCAAGGGTGACATGCGTTTTTCGGTGTGTCACTTGTGACACACTTTTTTAATTTGCGAGTTGATTTACGTTGCAGCATTATACATAACAAAAATGCAAGCACCGGCTATTGTCACAAAGGCTCAAAATGCCCCTGAAAAATCAGGGGCATATCAAAGTCTATTCAATTCCTGTTACTGTATAGCCTGCGTTTTCAATAATACTCTTGACCTTGTCATCGTCAACATTTTCGTCAACATATGCACACTTTTCCTCCAGCTTAACATCAGCCGCTATGCCATTTTCCTCAAGTGCCTTTTTCACACTTCCTACGCAGTGCATACACATCATACCATCAATCATAATCTTTTTCATTTTAGTTTCCTCCTGAACTTTTATTTTTTCATTTGTTTTAAGCTTTATAAACCGAAGCCTTAATGCATTACTGACAACGCAGACACTTGAAAGGCTCATTGCAAACGCACCCAGCATTGGGCTGAGCTTTAGTCCGAACGCATTATAGAATACCCCTGCAGCAACCGGGATACCAATTGCATTATAGAAAAATGCCCAGAACAGATTTTGTTTTATGTTCCGCAGCACCTTCTTTGACAAGCTGATTGCGCTTGGAACAGAGTTTATATCACTTCCCATAAGAACAATATCAGCACTTTCGATAGCGACATCTGTGCCTGTACCGATTGCCATTCCTACGTCTGCTGCAATTAATGCCGGTGAATCGTTTATTCCGTCACCAACCATTATAACCTTTCTTCCGTTTTCTTTAAGCTTTGTAATTTCCCTTTCCTTATCAGCAGGCATAACATTTGCTATGACGGTTTTTATTCCTGCCTTTTTCGCGGTTTCCTTAGCTGTAAGCTCGTTATCACCTGTGAGCATTACAACGTCAATTCCCATTTTATAAAGCCTTTTAACTGCTTCTTCGCTTGACTCCTTGATTTTATCCTCGATTCCCATACAACCGATAATATTGCCGGCTTCCGCAAAGAACACTACAGTTTTTCCTACCTCAGACAAGCCTTTATATATCTTTTCATATTCCGCAGAAATTTCAGACTCTTTGCTTATAAATTTATAGCCGCCGGCGGTATACTCTTTTCCGTCAAGCCTTCCGCAAACACCAAGTCCGGTTAACGCCTCAAAATTTTCAGCATAAGCCTTTTTTACCGATTTTTTATCACAGTACTCGCAAACCGCCTTTGCAAGCGGATGCTCACTTCCGCTCTCAAGTGCGTATGCGACAGGCAAAAGAACAGCTTCATCACCAAAAACATCTGTAACGTGTGGTCTACCCTCTGTAATAGTTCCTGTTTTATCAAAAACAACAGTATCAATGCTGTGTGCCGTTTCAAGTGCCTCGCCGGATTTAATTAAAATTCCGTTTTCCGCACCCTTTCCTGTTCCTACCATAACCGCAACCGGAGTTGCAAGTCCAAGTGCACACGGACAGGAAATAACGAGCACACAAATTCCAAAGGACAGGGCTGTTTCAAATGCAGCACCGCTAATTTTCCAGATACCGAAGGTCACCAGTGCAATCAGCATCACCACCGGCACAAAAATCCCTGCAATCCTGTCTGCAAGCTTAGAAATAGGAGCTTTTTTCGCCGATGCTTCTTCAACAAGGCGTATTATCTCATAAAAAGCAGTATTTTCGCCCACCTTTTCTGCAATAAAGCGGATATACCCTGATTTGTTGACAGTCGCCGTAGTAACCTTGTCGCCCACCTGCTTTTCCTTTGGCACGCTTTCTCCGGTCAGCATTGATTCATCAACTGACGTTGCACCGAAAATTATGCTTCCGTCCGCCGGAATAGTCATTCCCGGCTTAACCGAAACTATATCTCCGACTTTAAGCTCCTCTGCATCAATCTCGACTTCTTCACCATCACGAATTACAACCGCCCGCTTAGGCGACAAATTCATAAGACGGTTTATCGCTTCGCTTGTTCTTCCCTTTGACACAGTTTCCAAAAACTTTCCGAGAGTAATAAGTGCCGGAATCATAGCGGCTGTTTCAAAGTACAAATCCATATGATACTTATGCACAAGTGCCATATTCCCTATTCCAAGACCATAGCTCATACGAAAAATTTCAAAAATTCCGTATGCCAAGGATGCTGTAGAACCCACAGCAATTAAGCTATCCATATTCGGTGACCTCTTAAAAAGAGCCTTAAATCCGCCCGAGAAAAACTTTTTGTTTACATATAGAACAGGCAGACACAGAAGAAACTGCAAAAATGCATAGGACACAGCATTTTCCGCTCCGGTCAGAAATGCCGGAAGAGGAAGTCCTATCATCGAGCCCATAGAAACATACATAAGCGGAATTAAAAATGCGAAGGACAGAATAAGCCGTTTTAACATCATCTTAGTTTCAGTTTCGTGCGTAACCTCGGCTTTCTCTCGCTTTTCACCTTTAACCCTTGCATCATAGCCGGTATCCTGAACGATTTTTACAATTTTCTTTGCATCAAGATTTTTTTCATCAAACTCCACAAGCATTGAGTTTGTAAGAAGATTTACTTCGCAGGAGGTAACTCCCTCCTCGTTATTAAGCCTGTTCTGAATTTTTGCCGAGCAGGCAGAGCAGGACATCCCAAAAACGTCAAATTTCTCTTTCATTTCTTCCTCCAAACATATAGTTCTTCAGGAATTATTATATTACTTATTACAGATTTTGTCAATTTGATTTATCTTTTTTTCTCTCCGCTACAAGGTCATAAAGTGCATTCATTGCATCTGCTAAAGTCCCTACTCTGTCGATAAGTCCGCACTCAACAGCCTTCTCGCCAAACAGCACCGTCCCCACATCATTTGCAATCTGGTCGGTAGCAAGCATCAAGCTTTTATATCCGTTATAGCTGATACCGGAATTGCGTTCGATAAACTCAATAATCCTGTCCTGCATTCGTTTCATATACTCAAAGGTTTGCGAAACGCCGATAACAACACCGCTTGTCCTCATAGGATGGACTGTCATTGTAGCAGAGTGTGCGATAAAGGAAACGTCGGCAGATACTGCAAGAGGTACACCGATTGAATGGCCGCCTCCTAAAACCAGCGAAACCTTCGGTTTCTTTAGTCCCGAAATCATTTCAGCAATTGCAAGACCTGCCTCGACGTCGCCGCCAACTGTATTTAAAAGTATTAAAAGTCCGTCTATATCCTCGTCCTCTTCAAGTGCAACAAGCTGTGGCAGGACATGCTCGTATTTTGTTGTTTTGGTTTGCGGCGGAAGGATTTGATGTCCCTCAATTGTTCCGATAATATTAAGACATCTTATACAGCCGCGTGAATTTTTTGTTGTTATAATATCCGCCTGTTCTCTTTCCTGATTTACGTTGTTTTCTTCCATAATTTTTATTCCTTTCTTTCGTTTTTTTTAAGTATTTGCATTTTATAAAAAAATATGTTATACTGTATGCATAAATACACTTTTATCTGAATATAATAATAAGTGTATTGAATATATGATAGAAAGGTGAGCTTATGATGGATTATTTTAAAGCATTTGAAACGCTCAAAGCAGCTTTGGTAAAAGCAGCAATTCCTGTTCCGGACGGACATTTTGCAGTTCAGGTTCGTTTGAATGATGACGACTGTGCCGGTATTTTTTATATCGAGGCAAAGGACAAGCAGTTAAACATCGAGCCGTATGACTATTATGACCACGATGTTGATGTTCTTACATCTGTAAAGGATTTTAAGAGCATTATCGAGGGTAAGCTTGCAATTAATGAAGCTATTGAAAGCGGCAAGGTTGTTGTAAGCGGATATACAGAGGGCTTTATAGCATTTGTAAACTCTATTCCGAAAAAAACAGCTAAAAAGACTACTGCTAAAAAGACTACTGCTAAAAAAGAGGACAAGCCGGTTGCTAAAAAGTCCGCCCCGAAAAAGGCTGCTGCAAAACCCGCTAAAAAGGCTGCTAAGAAAGAAACGGAGGCAGCAAAGGTGAAAGAAGATACTAAAAAAACAGAAACAAAGGAATCTATAGCTGACGTTGTAAAAAAAGAAGTAAAACCGGCTAAGAAAACAACAAAATAATAAGTAAGATAAAAGGGCACGCAAACGATGACTTCGGATGCGTGTTCCTTTTTTGTCAGGAGGCACAACCTTGAAAAAAATCAAATCAACCTTTATTATACTGACAGGCATAACCCTAACCGCAATTGCCTCAGGAATGTTTTATATCCCCAATGAAATTGTAACCGGCGGTGTTGCCGGAATTGCCACAATTCTATACCCGTTAGGTATTCCGCCGGGGGTGGTTTATCTTGCCCTAAACCTTGTTCTCTTGTTTTTCAGCTACAGGATTTTAGGCAAAGCATTTGTTATAAAGTCAATTTTTTCGGTAGTTGTTCTGTCAGGTTTGGTACAGGTGTTTTCTATGCTTCCCCCTGTAACCGATGACATTTTCCTTGCAACACTTTTCGGCAGCGTGCTTTTCGGTATCGGTGCAGCACTTACCTTTATCGAGAACGCAAACACAGGCGGAACTGATATTATCGGCAGGCTTATTCAGTCAAAATACTCCTATTTCCCTATCGGAACACTGCTTTTAATTGTGGACGGAATTATAATCTTTATATCCCTGTTGGTTTTTAAGAACTTTGAGCTTGCCCTATATGGCCTTTTCGGGCTTTTTATATCAACCTTCGCAATCGATTACCTTATTGACCGCCTAAATTCTTCAAAGCTCGCATTTGTGATTACCGACAAGGGTGAACAAATTTCTAAATTGATAATTCATAACAGTCAACGCGGTGTTAC
>JAZNIV010000138.1:0-13470 GCA_045577675.1 Clostridia bacterium | reverse complement strand
TTACCGAGTATTTCATCTGCTGCACTATTGCGGATAGAAAGCATTATACTATGTTTCTTAAAGATAATTCTAAAACCCATATTAGTACCTCCTTGCACATCTCAAGAAATTATATTTTTTATTTTATAACCTCTTGACAATTTGTTTTGAATATGTTAGAATAAAATTGTTTCAAGGGTTTATAATTAAATATTTTTAGTTTCTTTAATAATTATATCCCTGAAACATCAAAATGTCAAGAAAAATTTGAAAGGATTGAGGCGTATGTAAAAAAGCAAATAAAATTACCAATTTGACTATACTTTATATCATAAATTTTTATATATCTAATCTTCGTACCATCTAAGAAATCCCAACGAACAAAGTATGAGACAAATTGAACCTTGACAACTGAATAGCTTGCACGGTGAGTTATACCGTTAACCGAGCGCCATGACACTGAATATTCAGTCGAGCGAGGTGGGTTAAAGGACATACGAGGTTATGGTCGAGCAGGACCGAGGCTCAGGAAATGTAACCGGAGGCAAGTGTAAGACTTTTTACACATTTTAAGAAAGGTAGGTAGCCATTATGATTAGTATTCCAATTTGGGAAAAAGCTAATTTGACGTTAGAAGAAGCGGCTGCCTACTCAGGTATCGGAATTCACAAAATTAGAATGTTATCAGGAAAAGCGGAGTGTGACTTCGTCCTTTGGGTAGGCAACAAGCGATTAATCAAGAGACGAAAGTTCGATGAATTTATCGAACGACAATACTCTATTTAATGAACAGAATTAAACTAAACGGATTACATTGTTTTGATTGACTTTCAGGCATAAGTGTAATATAATCTTATTGCCTGATTGTGCTTCTGTGCGGTGTAATCCGTTGGAAAGGAGCCAATTATGACTAAAACAAGAAATGCAAAAAGAAAGGACAGTAACAGAACTGTTCTGAAAAAGGGAGAATCCCAAAGACCGAACGGAACTTATTCGTACCGTTGGACATCGGATGACGGCGAAAGGCATGTCTTCTACGCCCCTACTCTTGACGAGTTGCGTATGAAAGAAGTTGAGCTGGCTTACGACATTCATGATGGTATCAGGACCGAGTGCAGAAATACAACGGTCAATCAGTTGTTTGACTTATGGTGTGATTTAAAACGTGGTATCAAGGATAATACGCTTCAAAATTACAAGTATATGTATAACACTTTTATAAGACCAAAGTTCGGTTTGCAAAAGGTAGTATGTGTTAAGAAATCGGATGTCAAAAGATTTTATAATCTTCTGGCAGATGACAGAGTGATGAAAATTGCTACCATCGACACCATACATAATATTTTACATCAAGTATTTGATATGGCGGTGGATGACAATTACATCAGAACAAATCCTACCGAGAAAATGCTGAAAGAGCTGAAGCAATCTCATAACTTTGAAGTTGAAAAAAGAAAGGCTCTCACAGTAGCAGAACAGAATTTGTTTATGGACTTTCTAAGGAGAACGCCTAAATACAATCACTGGTATCCCATATTTGCAGTAATGCTTGGAACGGGTATGAGAGTCGGCGAAACTGTAGGACTAAGGTGGTGTGATGTTAACCTTGAAGAAGGATATATTGATGTCAACCATACACTTGTTTATTACAGTAAAGGTACAGGATTAGGTTGCAAGTTTGCAATCAATACTCCCAAGACCAAAGCCGGAGTAAGACAAATTCCTATGATGGATTTTGTGAAAGAAGCTTTCCTTCTTGAGAGAAAATATCAGGAAGAGAATGGACTGACTTGCAAAGCATCTGTCGATTGCTACACCGACTTTATATTCATAAATCGGTTTGGCGATGTGCAACATCAGGGAACGCTTAACAAAGCAATACGCAGGATTATCAGAGATTGTAATGACGAGGTACTTCTTAAGGGAGAGGAAAACCCGGTTTTACTCCCACCGTTTAGCTGCCATTCGCTCAGGCATACATTTGCTACGAGAATGTGTGAGCAAGGCGTAAACATCAAGGTCATTCAGGATGTGTTAGGACACAAGGACATAGAAACCACTATGGATGTCTATACCGATGCAACCATGGACCTTAAAACAAAAGAAATCGGGCACTTGCAGGATTGTTTCGTACTTGCAATGTGATACAGGTTAAGCCAAACTTAAGCCAAAGCTTAAGCCATTTGGAACAAAACTTATGAAGATTTACGAAGACCTGTGTAAAAACGAAACAGCGGAAACCCGCACGGTGTAAGGCTTTTGAGGATTTATGAAGAAATATGTAATTCTTCGAATTGAAATCCCAACAATGAAGCCGCTTGATAAGTAAACTAAATAAAATGGGCTGTCTCGCAAAAAACAAGACAGCCCATTTTAATATCCAAAGCTTATTGCTGCTTTGGACAATAGATTGCTATATGCATTTTTAGAGTATTTTAATGAAAAATGATAGATAACTGATATTCCTTTTAATATGAATATCAAAAAGAAAAATATTTCACGCTATCGTAAAACAAATAACTGTTGACAAATATTGCTAAAGTTCATATAATAATATAGTAGAATTTTTTAGAAGATTATCTGAGGTAAGGTTAATGGTATTTGGAAATATTTTAGAAGCAATCGGAAATACACCGATGGTTAAGTTAAACAGACTTTCGCCTGAAGACGGAGCTGATATTTTTGTCAAGATAGAGGGTATGAATGTTGGCGGCTCAATCAAGACAAGAACGGCATATAATATGATTAAGGTTGCTTTGGAGCAGGGGAAGATAAACAAGGACACTGTAATTGTTGAGCCTACAAGTGGAAATCAGGGAATTGGACTTTCATTAGTCGGTGCGGTTTTAGGGTATAAGACGAAAATTATTATGCCAGATTCTGTCAGCGAAGAACGAAGGCTTCTGGTAAGGCATTATGGTGCTGAAGTGATTTTGGTACACGATGCCGGCAATATCGGAGAATGCATTGACGAATGCCTTCGCATTGCACTTGAGATGGAAAAGAACGACCCGAATGTTTTTGTACCGCAGCAGTTTGAAAATCCGGCTAATCCGCAGATTCAAAGGGAACAAACAGCATGTGAAATTCTGGCACAGGTAGATGGACCTATACATGGTTTTTGTTCGGGAATCGGCACAGGCGGAACAATTACAGGAATCGGTGAAACCTTAAAGGAGAAAAATCCGGACTTGGTGGTGTGGGCAGTTGAGCCGGAAAACGCAGCAATTCTTTCAGGCGGTTCTATAGGTACGCATGTGCAGATGGGTATTGGCGACGGAATTATTCCGAGCATTTTAAATCAGAATATTATTGACGATATTTGTATTATCAAAGATGAAGAGGCTATTCAAATTTCTAAGGATTTGGCAGCCAAGGAAGGTATAATGTGCGGAATTTCAAGCGGTACCAATGTTGCAGCGGCAATTCGTCTTGCAAAAAAGCTGGGAAAGGGAAAAACTGTCGTAACGGTTCTTCCGGATACAGCAGAAAGATATTTCTCAACACCATTGTTTGAAGAATAAAAATATTTATGAAATCAAAAACTCCCTATATTCAAGTGGTATAGGGAGTTTTTAAGTTTATATCTATTCAATAATTATCGACTCTTCGGTGCTTCCTTTAATTTCGTTATAAAAATTTGTCATAGTTGCCTCATAATACGGGAATGTATAAATGCCGGCAATACCACAGGTCAGGCTTGTTAAAAGAATCCATCCGAGGAAGGAAAGCTCTAAAACAAACAGCTCCATTTTGTGCCCTTCCATAATACGCATACTTTCCTTAATTGCATCCTGAGGTGTCATATAGTACTCATTTTCAGCAAGGATATAAGGTGCCATTGCGTAGGAAAGTGCTTTAATAATTCCCGGAATAACAAGCAGCAGGGACCAAAGTGCTGTATAAACTGTTGTGAGAATGTATAATAGGATGGCATTTCCGCACAGACGGGAATTTTTAAATATATCAAACAAATTCGTAAATTCCGGCTGTGTGCCTCTTGCAAGTGCAAGAAAAATTAAAACAAACTGAATTTCAAAAATTGCACCTGCCACAAAGGATAAAAGCCCTCCTGCTGCCGGAATCAGGCTCAGGATAAGAGTAATCACAACTACTGTTATATACATAAGCAGAAATGCTCCCAGGCTCCCTGAAATCTGCCTTTTTGCCAGTTCCTTTAGTTTAATTCTGTCCATATTGTATATCCCCCTTTTGTATATTTGTAATTTTACACTACCACAAAAATATAAATTTGTCAATATACTTCTGTCTGATAAAAGTGTATTTGCTCTTATGGCAGGAATTATGAAAAATGTCGTGCTTGACATAATTGCCGGAATATATTATAATAAAATTTGTTGGGTATTAAAAATAACCTGACAGAACAGGCATAATCCTGTCTGATAAAAATAAGGAGTAGGTCAGATGACGCAAATAGTTGGTGTAAGATTTAAGCCGGTAGGAAAGATTTACCATTTTAATCCGGCAGGTTTTGATATAAAGGTTGGCGATAAGGTTGTAGTAGAAACCGCCCGCGGAATCGAAATGGGTGATGTTGCTGCAGGTCTTAAGGAGGTACAGGAGGAAGAGCTTTCAAAGCCTTTAAAGGACGTTATAAGAATTGCAAACGAAGAGGACCTTAAGCGTGCCGAGGAAAACAAGCTTAAAGAAAAGGAAGCCTTTGAAATTTGCTGTGAAATGATTAAAAATCACGGCCTTGAAATGAAGCTGATTGAGGTTGAGTATACCTTTGACCGAAGCAAGGTGCTTTTCTATTTCACCGCTGAGGGAAGAGTAGATTTCCGTGAGCTTGTAAAGGATTTGGCAAATCGTTTCAGAATAAGAATTGAGCTGAGGCAAATCGGTATCCGTGACGAAGCAAAAACCTTAGGAAGCATTGGAATATGCGGAAGAGAGCTGTGCTGTTCAAGATTTTTGGGAGAATTTGCACCGGTTTCAATTAAAATGGCAAAGGAACAGGGACTTTCCTTAAATCCTACAAAAATCTCCGGAACCTGCGGCAGACTTATGTGCTGTCTTAAATACGAACAGGAAAATTACGAAGAGCTGCTTTCTGTTACGCCAAGACAAGGCTCGCTTGTTGAAACACCTGACGGCAAAGGAACAGTTGAGTATGTGGAAATCCTAAAGGGACTTGTTAAGGTCAGAATTGAAAATGACAAAGAGGCTGCACTTAAAGAGTATAATGTTGCCGATATTAAGGTGCTGAAAAAAGGCAAGGCTAAGTCAGATGATGAAAAAAATGACGAAGAAATGCTAAAAGCACTTGAAGATTAATAAAAACTGTGGTATAATGCATTAAAGACGCTGCCAAAAGTTATAATTTCAGCGTCCGGGAGAACATAAGGCACATATTTTGTGAGGCTTTATAATATCCATAAATAATTCAGGGAGGTGTATCAAATGGCATACAAAATTACTGATGATTGCATCAGCTGTGGTGCATGTGCAGGTGAGTGTCCTGTAAGCGCAATTTCAGAAGGCGATTCAAAATACGTTATCGACGCTGATACTTGCATTGATTGCGGCGCTTGTGCAGGTGTTTGTCCTGTAAGTGCTCCGGTTGAGGGCTAATAGATAAACTGTAGTACTGCCGATACCAATTTACTGTATACTTTGCAGTAAGCTGGTATCGGCAGTATTTTTTTTATTTTCAAGGTTTCGCCTGTCAAAATTAGTTATTAATCAGCATTTTACGACATATTTCGCCGGTATTTATTTTATTAATGCAGAAAGCTTGTCGAATATAGGAATATAAGCGGATTTTCTGCGATGAAAATAACTGGATTTTAACGGCAGAATGTATTATAATTTTAAGTACATGAGCATTAAAAGGAGGTGCAGCGTTGAAAAAAGAATTATTTAAAGAAGTTTTGATTAATGCCGGCGAGGAAGCTTCTTATGATATGAAGCTTACATACTATCTTTTGACCGACAGTGTCAGCGAGGAGTACTGTGATTTGAAGGTGTACGGTGTGGAAATAGATAAGGTGGCGGAGAGGAAAAACGGAAAACGTGACTGTGAAAAAAAGATTATAAAAGATTTATTTTTCAGAAAGAATGAAGCTATGGATTTTGTTGAAAAGATAGCAAGAAACAAAGTTACTCCTATGGGGCTGAAATATGTAGTCAACGAATATATAGGTGAACGGATTCAGGTTTGCGAAAGTAATGTCATGTAAAGAGTGCATAAAATGCACTCTTTATTTTTGTGTTTAATGCTAAAAAATACCGATTTATCATTTTATCACTTTACAATACTAAAGCGATGTGGTATTATAGGAACATAAATTAGACATTTAAAGGAGAAATTTAAAATGAAAAAATTATTAGCTTTACTTATGGCATGTTCAATGGTGTTCGCAATGTCCGGATGCGGAGAAAAAGCGACTGACGAACTGAAAATCGGTTATACAATTTATGAGCCGATGAACTATACAGATGAAAATGGCGACCTTACAGGCTTTGATACAGAGTTTGCTGAGGCTGTTTGTGAAAAAATCAATATGAAGCCAAACTTCATCGAAATTAACTGGGACACAAAATTCACAACTCTTGACGCAGGTCAGATTGACTGTATCTGGAACGGTATGACAATTTCTGATGAGGTTAAGACAAACTGTGCTGTTTCAAAGGCATATGTTAAGAACGCACAGGTTGTAGTTATGGCAAAGGATCAGATTAGCAAGTATACTGATGCAGAAAGCCTTAAGGGACTTAAGTTTGCAGCAGAAGCGGGCTCTGCAGGTGAGGCTGCAATTAAGGACAACAGCCTTGATGAAAAGTACACACCTGTTGCAGCACAGACAGATGCACTCTTAGCAGTAGCAGGAGGTCAGGCAGATGCTTGTGTAATTGATATTACAATGGCAAAGGCTTCAACTGCAGAAGGCACAAGCTATGAAAATCTCGGATATTCTGTTGAGCTTACTACAGAAGAATACGGCATCGGCTTCAGACTTGATGACGAAGAGCTTCTCGGTAAGGTTAATGCAGCTATTGATGAGCTTGCAGAAGATGGCACATTAGCTGAGCTTGCTGAAAAGTATGAGTTAAATCTTGCTTTTTAAATAGAAGGTACTGAAAATGAAAATAAAAAAAGGCAGATTTTTATCTGCCTTTTTGGTCGGTTTGGAAAAATATAAGGTGTAATTATGCAATTATTTACTAAAGTCACATTAAGCCTTTTGGAAGGTCTTGGGGTTACGCTGAAAATTTTCATCTTAACACTGCTTATGGCACTTCCGTTAGGACTTGTTATTTCTCTTGGTTCTATGAGTAAATTCAAGGTTTTAAAATACCCTGTTAAAACTCTTATATGGATAGTAAGGGGAACTCCCTTAATGCTGCAGCTTATTGTTTTCGGCCTCGGTCCGGGACTTTTAGGTATACGCGGAATGAATATGTTTGTTGCGGTTATTGTAGCGTTTGTTTTGAACTATGCCTGCTATTTTGCAGAAATTTTCCGCGGCGGCATTGAAAGCATACCAAAGGGGCAGTATGAAGCGGGGGCGGTGCTTGGTCTTACAAAAACTCAGGTGTTCTTTAAAATCGTACTTATGCAGGTGATAAAAAGAATAATTCCTCCTATGGGCAATGAGTTTTTAACATTGGTAAAGGATACATCGCTTGCCAACACAATTATGATTTACGAAATAACCTGGAATGCAAAACGAATGATGAATAGTGAGCATATTCTCTGGCCGCTTTTCTATTCCGGAGTATTTTATCTGATACTTTGTGGAATTATAACCCTGATTTTTAACTACATAGAAAAGAAGCTGGATTACTACAAGGGTTAGCTTTTGGAGGAACTTGATATTATGGCAATTTTAGAAATAAGGAATTTTATGAAAAGCTTCGAAAAAACCGAAGTTCTAAAGAACGTATCCTTTTCGATGGAAAAGGGTGAGGTTGTGTCTATAATCGGCTCTTCGGGAAGCGGAAAAACCACCCTTTTAAGATGTATAAATTTTCTTGAAAAAGCAGATAAGGGACAGGTTATTTTAAACGGTGAGGTTATTTTTGACGGAACTGAAAAAAAGAAAATGACAAATGAAGAAATACGCAAAAAGCAGTTGAATTTCGGATTTGTATTCCAGTCCTTCAATCTGTTTCCGCAGTACAGTGCTCTTGAGAATGTTGTGCTTGCACCGAAGCTTTTAGCAAAGGAACGACCTGATTTTAAGCATAATAAAGATGAAATCTATGCAGAAATTGAGGAAAATGCAAAAAAACTCTTAAATAGTGCAGGACTGGAAACAAAATATAATAATTATCCTTGTGAGCTTTCAGGCGGACAGCAGCAGAGAGTAGCAATCTGCCGTGCACTTGCACTGAATCCTGAAATTATGCTCTTTGATGAACCGACATCAGCACTTGACCCTGAGATAACCAACGAGGTTTTAAAGGTTATAAAATCTTTGGCAGACCAGAAAATGACGATGATTATTGTGACGCACGAGATGGCATTTGCAAGAAGTGTTTCAGACAGAATCATATTTATGGATGACGGAATAATTGCAGAAGAAGGCTCGCCGGAGGAAATCTTTACGGCACCAAAGAGTAAACGTCTGCAGCAATTTTTGTCAAATGTGAGAATGTAAAAAAAGCCCCGGAAGAAATTCTCTTTCGGGGGGCAGACCGCTGACAAAGAGGAAGTCAGCGGTCATTTTTTGTGTCTTCAGATGCAGAAAACCGAATTTAAACTCTTCTGCCACTAAAACAACAGCATTATCTTCAATTAGTCTTCCGGAAACTCAGTAACTTCAATTACCATATCATCCTTTGAATAGGTTTCATCGGCGGTTATCTTTTCGCCGCATTTTGAACAGTAGTCATTTGTGCGTTCATTAAACTGTCCGCATTTAGGGCAGGAAACTGTATTTTTAAGTGACGCAAGCTGCTCCTTTAAATTGTCAATTTCCTCCTTAAAGCCCTCAATTTCAGCACACAGACTACCGATTTCGCCATCAAACTCTATTCCTTCTTTATGCTTTGTATAAACAATTTCTCCGATTTTAGCATAAAGCTTGTTTATCTTTCCTTCGGTATCGTTTAGGGCAAGGTTCAGCTTTGTAACGTCCACAATGTTTGTTGTTTTATCCCTAACGACTTTTGTCAGCTTTTCTGCTTCGTTAACAGCAATGCTGACCCCTTTTTTAATATTATCAAACAGCTTATCCATTATTATCACTCCTTGTTCTATTTTTTATATTATTTTTAGTATATCATATATTATTCAATTATACAAGAAAGTGCAACTTGTTGTAACAGAAAATTAATAAAAAGCTATGGTTGACATTGACTGTGCAGGGTTTTATAATATATGTAGTAAGCTTTTGAGGTGCAAAGTATGAAAATAAAAATGTTTATTATATTTGCAATATGGAATGTTATAGTTTTTCTCATTTACGGAATTGACAAGTACAGGGCGGTAAAAAACAGGTGGAGAATCAGCGAAAAAGCACTAATCACCTGCGCATTACTGATGGGCGGAATTGGTGCAAAGGTCGGAATGGAAGCTTTTCGGCATAAAACAAAAAAACCGCTTTTTAAGCTTGGTGTGCCGGCTGCTATCGCTGTAAACCTTGTAATTATTTATTTTCTGGCGGGAAGGATATAGCTATGGACAGAATAATATTGCATAGCGACTGCAATAATTTTTTTGCGTCGGTAGAAATTGCTTTAAATCCTGACTTAAAAGGTGTGCCGCTTGCTGTGGGCGGAGACAGAGAATCACGGCACGGAATTATTCTGGCAAAAAATGAACTTGCGAAAAAGTTTGGTGTGCAGACTGCCGAGTCTATCTGGCAGGCACAAAAAAAGTGTCCGGGCCTTGTTATAGTTCCTCCGCATCACAAGGTCTATTCGGAATATTCAAAAAGAATAAACGAAATTTATGTGAGCTATACCGATTTGGTTGAGAAATTCAGTATTGATGAAAGATGGTTGGATGTTACAGGCAGTACAAGGCTTTTCGGTGACGGAAAAACCATCGCTGATACAATTCGCGAACGTGTCAAAAAAGAGACGGGGGTTTCGGTTTCTGTCGGTGTGTCCTTTAATAAGGTTTTTGCAAAGCTGGGCAGTGATTATAAAAAGCCTGATGCAACAACTGTTATTTCAAGGGATAATTTTAAGGAGATTTTATATCCTTTGCCGGTTTGTGAAATGCTGTTTGCCGGCAGAAGATGCTGCGAGGTATTAAATAGCTGTAACATTAAAACAATTGGTGATTTAGCGAAGGCTGACGGACATTTTCTTGAAAAGAAAATAGGTAAGCTTGCCTATACCCTTGTCCGGTATGCACGCGGTGAAGACAACGAGCCTGTTATGCCGTATTACGCGGAAAGGGAGGCAAAGTCGATTGGTAAGGGAATGACCTTCCCGAGAGACCTTGTGGGAATCGACGATATTTCAAAGGGCGTTTTTGTTCTTGCAGACAATATTGCAGGGCAGATGCGTGAAAAAGGACTAAAGTGTGCCACAGTGCAGGTTCATATAAAGGATATTAATTTAAAGACCATTTCTCGCCAGCTTACGCTTACTAAGCCCACTTATCTGACTAAGGAAATTTTTGATTCTGCAATGAAGCTTATTTTGGAAAACTGGAAAATGGATAAGCCGATAAGGATGATTACCGTTACCGGTACGAATTTTTCGGAGGGAGGAAATGGAGGTCAAATTAGTATTTTTGATGAGGAAGAAAAGGATTCAAAACATGAAAAGCTTGAGCTTGCCATTGACAAAATACGTGAAAATTTCGGAAAAAACAGCATTACAAATGCCCGTATTTTAGATAATGATTTGGGGATTGATTATAAGAGAGATTAAAAAATCGGAGCAATAACTCCGATTTTTTACATTAGCTTTTGCAGCTCGCTGTCTTTAAACTGCTGCTTATAAAGCTTTGAATAAATGCCGTCCTTTTCTAGAAGGGAATCATGGCTGCCTTGCTCAATAATTCTGCCGTCGGAAATTACTGCGATTTCGTCGGCATTTTTTATTGTTGAAAGCCTGTGGGCAACAACAATTGTGGTTCTGCCCTTGCAAAGCTCGTCAAGTGCATTCTGGATAAGGATTTCAGTAGTATTGTCAAGTGCACTTGTTGCCTCGTCCAAAATCAGTATAGGCGGGTTTTTAAGGAACACCCTTGCAATGGAAAGACGCTGCTTTTGACCTCCCGAAAGGCGTACGCCACGCTCACCGATTTGGGTATCGTAGCCGTTTTCCAGACTCATAATATAGTCGTGAATGTTTGCACGCTTTGCAGCCTCGATAAGCTCGGCTTCGTTAGCATCAGGTCTGCCGTAGAGAATATTGTCACGTATTGTTGAGTTGAAAAGATAAATGTCCTGCTGAACTATACCGATATTTTTACGAAGAGATTCAAGCGTGATTTTATTGATATTCCTTCCGTCTAAGCAAATTTCACCGGAGCTTATATCGTAAAAATGCGGAATTAAATGACAGATTGTTGTTTTTCCACCGCCGCTTGGACCGACTAACGCAAATTTTCTACCAACAGGAATATCAATAGAGATATTATGCAAAACCTCCTTGCCTTCATCGTATGAGCAGGATACGTTCTTAAATTCAATATGTCCTTCCGCTCTTTTTATATTGACAGCGTCCGGGCTGTCCTGCTCCGGCTCCTCGTCAATTATTTCTAAAAAGCGTTCAAAACCTGTAACTCCGTCCTGAAATTGCTCCATAAACCCGATGAGTGTTGTAACAGGTGTTAAAAACAGGCTTACCGAAACAATAAATGCGGAGTAGTCGCCAAAATTTATTTGCCCTGCATAAAGGAAAAAGCCGCCTGCAATCAAAACTATAACATTGAAAATATCTGTTATAAAGGAGGTGGAGGAATGGAATTGTCCCATCGCCTTGTATGCCTCGGTTCGAGCTGCAACGAATTGCCTGTTACCTTCTTCAAATTTTTCTTCTTCTTTTTTTGCGTTGGTAAAAGCTTTCGTAACTCTTATTCCTGAAATACTGCCCTCAAGTGCCGCATTTATAACGGCGATGGATTTTCTGCTTTCAGAAAATGCGTTGTGCATTTTATTACGCATTTTCATGGCAATCCATACTAAAAATGGTACGCAAATGAAAATAATAAATGTAAGCGGCAGGTTTATCGTGGCAAGGTAGATAAAGGAAACAAGCACAGTTATTGTGGAAATAATGATGTTTTCCGGACCGTGATGTGCAAGCTCGCTGATATTCATTAGGTCATTAGTCATACGCGACATTATTTTTCCTGTTTCGTTTTTGTCATAAAAGCTGTAGGAAAGCTTTTCTAAATGACGAAACATATCACGTCGCATTTCTGCCTGCATTTTCACACCCATTATGTGTCCCTCGTACTGGATATAGAAGCGTAGAAACATTCTGAGAACATAAAGCCCTACAAGCAGAATTCCGGAAAGAATTATAAGCCGGTATTTGTGATTGGGGATTAAGTCGTTTAGCATACTCCGTGTTACTATTGGGTAAAAAACCCCGATTACCGATACAAAAAATGACGCCAGCATATCCTGAATAAAAACTTTTTTATGCGGTTTATAATATTTTAGAAATCTCTTAAACATAATTTGCTCCTTTGTAAAAATATGCATATATATTTTATCACAAAGCCTGAAAAAAGCAAATATTTTTTAATAAAAAAGACAGACACCAAGGAATTTTTCCCAAGCATCTGTCTTTTGCTGTTTATTTTCTTAAATGACTATTTTAAGTCTGTAATAACCTGTATTACAGGTGGCTTAAAAATCGGGATTTTTACTTATAAATAAAATAGGTGTAAAATACGAGCCGCCGTATGCGTTATAAAATCCTCCGCCATTTAAATAGGGAAAATAATACAGCGTTCCTTCTCCCAACTCGAAGTTATCATCTAAAAGTGAAAATAAACTGATTACTTTAATCATTTTTATTTGATTTTGTTTTCGTAATCTTCAATCATCTTCTTATTCATTTGACCTGTACGACTTCTTATATTTGTAAGGTACTTATCGCACATTTTTCCTGTAAATATCTTGATTTCAAGCTTTAAGCTGTCGCCTTCGGGAGTAACAAAAATTTTATCAATATATTTGTTTACAAACTCTTTTGATATAATTCCATCTTGCGCATCCTCTTTTGCCTTTATTAAAACACTTCGGATTTCCTCAATGTGTTTTTTGAAATCGTTCTTGGAGTTTTGCTGCTCTTCAAGGTCAAAAAGCGCTTTTTCAAGCTCGTCAATTTTTGCCTTGCACTCTTTGTTCATCTGAATGTATTCTTTGTCATCCAAATCACCATTTAAGTTGTAATCGAGAATTTTTCGTTTCTTTTTCTGTTCGTGTTCAATCTCGGATTTTATTCTTTCAAGGTCCTTAAGCATTTCGCCATTTGCATCTATTGTTTTATAATAGTCTACTGAAAATCCTAACACATTACCATCACTAATAGCATCTTTTAATA
>JAZNIV010000137.1:0-9195 GCA_045577675.1 Clostridia bacterium | reverse complement strand
AGGATCAACAGCTTCAATGAAGGTGGTCTCCCACCTGTGGCATTAAGAAATTTAAAGCAACTCTCTCATCACGTTGCCTGATACATGCCTATCTTAGATTTTGGGTATTTTCTGACTGCACATTTCTTGACAATTCCAGAGATTAAGAATATCTCCTAAACAAATATATGTATGAATTATACATTGCATTGCATCTTGTTTCGTTATTTCTGAATGTACACCTTTGCACTGAAGATTATTAAGATTTCCAATCCAATCTATGGTATATAGAATACTACTACCGACTAAACTTTTTGAAGGAGACTTATCTTGAAGTAGTTCAATAACAGCTGAGAGTTTATTTATATAATGATCTCCGCTTATATCGATTTCTTTACCTGATTTGGTTTTATAAGTCTTTTGACTATAATTGGGATAATACTTTTCAAACAATGATTTAGCTACATTTTCAAACAGTCTTCGGCAAGTAGTCAACGCTTGAGAATACGCTTCCGAATTATCTGAGTTGATTTTATCCTCGATTGCTTTAAGTTTAATTATTGTATCGTCAGATAAATCCGAGAATTTGTTTTCAACAACTTCTCGATATTTAGAAAAAATATCACTTGCAACATTGCCAAAGGTTAATTCAGCATATTTACGCAATGCATAATCATAATATTGACCTTTTAAAATAGCCAACTTTTTATTGCTATCCGTGATTTGGTTTATAAGTGCACCAGTGTTTTTTGAGACAGAAGTTGTGAGTCTATCCATAGCAACCAATGCCCATTCTCCAGAAACAGAAGTTCCTGTAGTAGAAAAATTGTTAATTGCATTTTGTTTGCTTTTGATTGATTCTTCAAGTTCAGAAACTAAATCCGTGAACATATACTCTTTTTCGTTCTTTATATACTTTCTACCTTTTTGACATCCTATTAACCACGCATTTTTTAAAATATACCCGCTTTGATCTGTTGGATATCCACCATTTTCATATTGTAACCATTGAGTTGCTTCTTCATCATTAGATAATCTTGCAATCCTTAAACATAGAAGCAAAGCTGAAGATACTGATATGGTTTCACATTCAAGACCATCCAAAACTTTTTCACATGCTTCAATTGCTTTTTCAGTTTTTGTAATAATAATCGCTCCTTTCATATAAAGTGCAAAAAAGATTATTTTATATTCTTTGATTTAACGTATTCCTGAAATTCTTCATCTGTAGAGAATACCGTATCAAAATCATTAGAGTTACGCATCTTATCGACTACCAAATCTGATGTTATAGTGTTGATGAAAGCCTTAAAATCGGGATTTTCTTCACACAATCGATCAATGGTATTCCAATCAAGCTCATTTTCTTTTGCTGATAGCAGTATCTCACTTTGAGTATAATCCTCGATGTTCAGTTTTATAAAACCTATTCCGAAAGCACTATTCAGCCTTCTAAGTTCGTCCATGAAATCAGGATCTTGATCATACCTAAGTGCTACAAGATAACCTTCATTTGCCCAACTTGAATTTGAAACTGCTTGGAAGAAGTATTCTCTTAAAGTTGAAAAATCGATAGAACGCTTTAATTCAAATGAAAAGATTTTGCACTTGCTGTGTGCCATTGCATTCATCAGATGACGAGTATCTTCACAAAAATCATCAAATGGGTAGCGAATACCTACAATATCAGGGTGCAACCATTCGTTTTTTCCTTTTTTCTTTTTGGTGGAGGCTTCATGATATATTGTCTTTGTATAACTTTTAAAATGTGAATCCGAGAACACAAATGATGACAATATTTTATGTAAATCTCTTTCCTTATATAAAGGCTTTTCTTCGGTTAAAGGTTCTGGAACAGGAGTTGAAGGCGCGGTAAGCTCCTTTAAAAAGAACAGTGCTGGCCTTTTTGAAAACTGAATAAAAGGATTATCATCACCGCCTTGTTTTATACTGACATATATTCTTGCTCCAAGTGTTTGCTCAGGTGTCTTGCCGTATTTAGGTAACTTTTTGTGCAGATCATGTTCAACAGCTTTATTCCAAATTTCGTAAACAGACATCGGCTTGTTTTGCATTTTAATTACTTCTACTGCAAGGTCTAAAAATGTATATGGCATAGTTCCCTCCTCTTAACTAGATATTTTATAATTGGTTTAACTTAGTATAGTCGAATTATTGCAAAGCTATTGTTTGCAGTGTTTTATATAATAATAATCCTCGAACTTTTCTTCAAATTATAAATAAAATTTTTGATATTAATCTTTATGATATATCATACTGGAATTTTAAGAACATTTCGACTCATTTGACAACATAATTATATCATATATTTATAAAATATTCAATAGCTGGTTAGTGTTTTGTTTGTTTTTTAAGAAGATTCTCGAATTGTTTTATAATAAAGGTCGTAAAATATACAATTATGCGCATTTGGGTTTGTGCAAATTTACAAAAAGTAAAAAATGGATTGGTGGACTGTTTTGGGTTCGCTAATCCATTTTGTTTTATGCTATAATAATATAAATTAAACGGAAAGGAGTGCGTAGATTGCCACAAAAAATAAAATGTACATCTGGACTTGGACATCAATTAAGATGTTTAAGGCTTGAAGCTGGTTTTACTGTCGCTGAGCTTGCAAGGGCTATGCAATTATTAGGTTGTGATACAACAAGAGAGTGTCTAGTAAAAATTGAAGGTGAGAGACATCATGTATCTATGGAACAATTAAAAGCAATTAAAACCGCATTAGATATATCGTCTTATGACGAAATATTTAATTTCTTAGAGGAGGAATAATATGGAACACATAGAAGCTATATTGCATCATAAGATTCAAGAATCTGACTTTACTAATATGTATGGAATCAAAAAACCAATTGGTGGCAATGGCCAAACATATATTCAAGCTGCAGGATATTCCCGTGATGAATTAGATCAAATGTTTAAAGATGCAGATAAAATAGATGAAACCATTGAGTTTTGGGATAAAGATTCCTTGTTGCCAAGATATAAGTATACCATTACCGCTAATGTGGTAGGCAGTAATGATAGTGCATCTATAGAATTAGCTCCTAGAACAGGCAGAAAAGATTATAGAATAAGCAGACAAAATATGAAAAACCGCCACCCGGCGTGGCATCCTGATAACGGTTTCCCTGAGCCTAAAGTATCAGGGTCAGGCGTTTACTTATTTGAAAAAGGTTATCCCGATATAATCGATAATCTTCGCATTTTAATCATTAAAACAAGAGATGATAATAATAAATGTAAGTATTACGCAACCTATGTGGATTCGGAAAATATTCCTGTAGAATGGCCTAAAGGTGCTGGACTTGAAGAAATATTCTTAAAGAGCAAAAAGCAAGGGATTATTTTCTTTGATGAGCAGTATATCAGGTTTGAAAGCGATAAGATATGTCCATTTAAATCTGGTTCTGCAGCTGATATAGATATAGGAAATATATCTTTGCCAGAAGATTTTTATGAAATAGCAGATGATGCTGTTGAGTATTCAAACAAAGATATTTCCATTAAGTTGGATTATGATACTGTTTGTTTAGAAGAAGTCACTCCGCCAACTTCTAAAGCAAGAAGAAAAATCAGTTCTCAGGAAAAGATTTCTAAAGATGTTGATTATGAAAGACGTCACAAAAACCTTAAGAATATTGGTAATATTGGTGAAGAATTAGCTATGGAAATAGAAAAAAAACGATTAATCAGTGAAGGAAGGAGCGATTTGGCAAATCAAATTGAACGTGTTTCTAAAACTATTGGTGACGGATTGGGATATGACATCCGATCTTATGAGTTATCTAATGGTCAATATGTTGAAAAGTTTATCGAAGTAAAAACTACTACCGGAGGAAAAAATAAGCCTTTTGATATTTCATCAAATGAAGTTGAAATATCTGCTGAAAAAGGCGATAGATATTATATTTATCGTTTTTATGGTGTATCAAGTTCAGCAAAAAAAATCCGTTATTACATTGTCCGTGGAAGCGTTACTGATAACTTTGTTCTAGAACCTACTGCATACAAAGCATATTATAAAAAATGAGGCATAAAGGAGTGTTATTATGACACTCCTTTATGCTTTTCTAAACGAATGATGTATTCGTTTAATTCTTTTGAAAGCCTACTGTTATTACTTTTAAATCTTGAATACTCAATTACTTTATAGGAAACAGAGCCAAATTTTGAGAAAAAATCTATCAATTCTTCAATGGATAAAAGACCGTCTTCACTATAGCTTATTAAAAAAATGTCGCACTTCATAGTAGTGAAGATTTTTTCAAAAGATGCTCGTATTCTCGTTTTAGTGCAGAATTTTGAATGTTGATCCCACCAATCTCTTAGTCCACTTTTTCCAACAGCTTCAGGATAATCGCCTCTGGCAATGGTTTCTAAAATGTGGTAATTGGCAGCGTATTGCCGCTTCATGTAGGGGGGATCGATATAACATAAATCGGCCGTAATATCTTGAGAAATATCTTCAGCAAAACCTTGAAGAATCACATTGTCGGTTGAGCCTTCTGTAACAAATGAAACTGGCTTTAATATTAGATTTTCTAATGAGTTTTTATTAAATGAAGAAAGAAAATACCCATATGTACCTGAAATATTAGCAACATCATTTACAGCCATTATTAAAGTATGTTTTAAAACAGATTCCTCTATGTTTGTTATCCATCCTTTACTGATCCAAAGATTTATAGTATCACGTATAGCGTCTATTTTTTTTGCGTTTTCTGAGGTGAAGTATTTCCTACTAGGTGTTCCATTAGCTGGAGTTCCATTTGGAGAAAATTCTTGGAAAAAATATCCTTCTTTAGGAGTCAAATTGTTTAAATAATCTAATACAGCTTCATACGATATATTATTATTTATTGTAATGTGATTATTTAGCTCTAAAAAATCAGGTGCTTTATTGATAAGTAATTGAGTAACAAGATGATGTTTAGAATAAGTCATCATATCTGATGATATAACATGGAAACCATTGGTTCTCAATGCGACAGATACACTACCTGTTCCTGCCATAAGGTCAACCACGGTACTTTTAGGTTCTGTATTCTTTGATATTTCGCTAATTATCATTGGAAGCAATTTTGTTTTGTTCCCAATATATCTAAACATTTAACTCTCCATCCTTTATTTTCATATGATTAATTGCAGATAAATCTGGTAACGAATTAAGCGTTTTATATATGATGTTTATTTCATCTTTATTAATGCCATAAAGTGTAAGTACTAATTTTTCAATATCAATATCAATCTTTCTTGTATATTCAGATTGAATCCTTTTTACTTTGTCAGCAATTTGAAACGCTAAATTTTTATTCTCATCGTTAACTTGTTTTATTGGTAATGAAAAAATAATATCTTTTGTTAAATATGGATGAGACTTCCATTCGTTTTCACCGTATTTTTTTAAATAATAATAATAAATTAATCGTGAATTTAACACACCTAAATAGAATTCTAATGGGAACTGATTATCATTAATGTAATTCACTGAATAAATTGTTTGACTGATATATGTGCCTTCATAGTCAATACAAGCATTAATTCCCAACCCTGTTTTTCTTATTAGTATTTTTGGGGGAACATATTGTTTGGCATTCTTATAGTTTATCCCCTTAACATTGGGTTTAATATATTTTATGCCATTGATACTGTATCTATGAAGATTTTCTCCTACATACATAGGTGTGAATTCAGGTGATAACATGTCTGAAATTATGCTAAATGGACTGCTTAATTTGAATGAAATTTGATTCCCACAAAATTGACATTTTTTTTCGTTTGATGAAAGATGTTTTTTTGTATAACCTTGTGTCATTTGACAACTTTGGCAAGTCACAACATTTCCTGATTTGGATATTTCGACACCTCTTCCAAAACGGAATATCTGTTTCCAATTAATGCAATTCCTTTCGATTTTATAAACTAGCTTTTCTTCTTCTTCATATGTATCTATATCAAACACATAATTAGCATTGTCAAGAAAACGATGTTGAAGTACATAGTGGCTTTTTTGATGATAATTGTCAATTAATCTAAGGTTCCCATCCAAAAATGCTTTTCTATCAATTGTATCCAGTCGATAACAGCTAGTTTTACTATTTGGAGAAGGCTTTGTATTTTTTATCACTATTATACTTGTTGCTCTGTTTACATTAGGAAACAATTTTTCACCTAATCTAGCTATAACTTTTATTTCTGTATTTTCTAATAAAAATTTTCTTAATTCTTTATTTTCACCTGAAAAAAGTGAATCTGGAATAATAAATGCTAAAAAGCCGTCAGGTTTTAATAACTTTAAGCTAAGTTCTAAAAACAAAACATAGCTATCATATTGACCTATTCCGAATTTATAACCAGCATTATTAAGATCTGAATTATCAAATACTTTTTCAGCACTCCAAGGGGGATTTGCAATAATACAGGTGATGTTTTTAATTCTGCGTTTCCAGTAATTATCAGCAGATATATCGGCAGAAGGCAAAATAGTATTTTGAAGAAAGAAATTGAAATTAGTTTTTGGAAAAAGTTGTTTATCTTTTTTTATAACATTTTCATCAACATCAATTCCGTAGTTTGTAGGCAAAATATTAGACTTGCTTTTAAAAACTTTGGAAATTGTATGGAGTAATATACCTTCGCCGCAAGCAGGATCAAGAATGTTCACTTCATTTATAACATTATCTGCTATATTATTAATTTCATCAAATAATAATTCTGCTACAAAGTCAGCCAAATTATTAGGTGTATAAACAACGCCGTAATTATCTAAAGAGAACATATTATACCTCTAATTCCATACTAAATACATATAATCTATAAAGCTATACGCATTATAATCTTATCTTTTTTATTATATCAAATATCGGTGAGATTGTCAATTATAATAAACTCAAAATCAGTGTTTTTCTCAGTTTTTTTCACTTCATCTCCACCGGAATAAAAGTTCAAACTATTTCTTCCTCGGCTTCTTGATTTTAGCCACGGCAGTCACATCAAATCCGTACTTATCAAGTATTTCCTCAGCGAGAGCTTTTATTTCAGCCTTATACTGTCTCCCCAGCTCATACAGTTCCATCGAAGGCAAGCCGTTTCGGATCAGTTTCTTTTTTAGTGCTGTCATTTTATCCATACGCTCCTGCTTTGCTTGCATAAATTTATCATAATCATCAGGGTGAAAACGGTCGATCTCCACAATATCGAGATAGCCCTTGTATCTGCGGACAAATGAATCATAGTCTTTCTTTATCGCAGAGTATTCATGTGTGCTTTCCTCGATGATTTTTTCTTTCTGTTGCTTTTTAGCTTCGATACACTCGGCAGCGTGACAGCAGACCTCGCCTTCCGTTCCGAGGAACAGCTTATGGCAGAATCCGCAGTCGCATACTGTCCACTTGTTTTTGTGAACGAGCTGCCCTATCTCAGCAAGAACAGTCAGCAGGCATTTATCACTCTCACGGAACACATTGAACGTATAATCATCAGCAGCGATAATCGTTCTTCCAGACTGAATTCTAAAATGCTCCATTGTTGACTTGTGGCTGAAATACGCATCACTGCACATTAAGTTCAACTGCGTATCCATGAATTCCATAAGCTTTCGTGACACTTCGTCTTGAATCTTTTTTCTGTTGAACTTTGCTTTAACAACATCATTGGGTTTCAGCAGGACATACCTCTCTTTATTGTAGAACTCAATAACAGAGAGGACATATCCTCTGAAAAAGATATTCTCCCCATACTCAGCTATAAATCTTGCTATCATATCATCGGTGCTGACATCAATACTCCTGTCGATACGCAGGGCACTGTTGAGTCTGTCCTTAAAAGTATCGTAAGGTTCGGTATGTTCGCAGAAAATTTTATGCTGATTCATTAGTTCATCAAATGTAAAAGTCCTCGTATTCAGGACTGCACCGTGAATGCTTTCATCGGTGTTATCAACAGACTGTACGATGTCTATCGTGCGGTCTGTTTCGTTTATGCGGTAAATTGTGGTGGTTTCCATATGCTCACCTCGTTTTTGGTATTTTATTCTATTGTAGCATACAATACGCAGATTGTCAATAATATGCGTATTTAAATAAATATATTTCGTATCTTTAAATAATTTGCGTATTTGATTGGAATTATACGCAATATCCGCACTAATGTACGTTTGTAAATGTTACAATGTTAATGTCAGCAGCGAAAGTTAGCCGACAGCAGAGGAAGTTGTAAACATTTTCGATATTCAACCATTTCAGGTTAAAAAGACAGCTTTTTCTGCACATATATAGAAGTGATTCTGAATTTTAACGAAAGGATGATGAATAGTTGACTAATGAAACAACGTGGTCACCCCCCACACCCCTCCGTCCCGATGGGACAAACCTACTGCCGTTTCCTGTGAACGCTCTACCACCAATTATAGGAGATATGGCGGACGCAATAGCGATAACCACCTCAACGGACGTTGCAATGGCAGGAACTTCAATACTCTCAGCGGTGAGCTACTGCTTTACGGGAGTTTATAGAATGTGCGGCAAAAGTGACCATACGGAGCCGCTTCTCATTGATGCACTTACAATTGCAGAGCCGAGTTTCAGAAAATCTCCTGTAATATCTATGGTGAAACATCCATTTGTCCAGTTTTCTTATGATTGGAATGAGGGGCATAAAACAGAGATTTACAAGAATATGGCTGAAAGAAAAATGCTTGAAAATCAGATTTCAGCTCTTGAAAAAAGTGAGAATGCTGATTCTGATGAAATCGCAGAACTTCATACAAAATTGTGTGATATGGACGTAAATTCATTCCGTCGTATTGTCGTGGATGATATAACGCCTGAATCACTTGTAAGCCAATTGGAGCAGAATGGCACACTTCTTATGATTTCGGATGAAGCAGGAATGTTGGGGAATTTCAGCGGACGATACAGCAATAATATTCCTAATCTTGACTTGCTTTTAAAATCGTGGAATGGTGAAACATATATTTCTGACAGAGTAACCAGAGATAGCATTATTTTGAAAAAGCCATATCTTTCAATTTCTCTTGCCTGTCAGCCTTATGTTTTCGATAGCATAATGAATAATGCAGCATTCCGAGGAAGCGGTCTTGTAGCCCGATTCGTTTACTGTTTCCCGAAAAGTAATATAGGCACACGAAAATATGATACAGAGCCTATTTCAGAGAAAACTGCTGAAAAT
>JAZNIV010000136.1:0-2173 GCA_045577675.1 Clostridia bacterium | reverse complement strand
CCCTGCCTGCAAAGCAACTGAAAACGGCTCTATTCCCGAAACCTCGTAGAATAGAGCCATTCTGCATATAAAAGTTGCACCGAAATTTGTATCAAAATTTCGGTGCAGTTATGTCTAATAACGATAATTTTGATACAATTGCGACCTTGTTAATTACCGTTTTCTTTTGGTAAAGTGCGTTTTATTTTGGTTGAGCGTTTTCTTTTCATTGTATTGATAATAATGATAAGTTACTTCTGGGCATCTCTAAAAACCTCTGTACAAAAGCAAGGAAATATGATATAATATAGATATGAAAGTAAGACAGAAAAGCTTCTTTGATGAAGAAAATAGAATGGAAAAGATAAGTAAAATAGGCGATCCGTTAGAGATGCTGAATAAAGTCATAAAGTGGGAAATGTTCCGCACCATCCTAAAAAATGCAGTAGTGAGAAAGGAAACTACAAACAAGGGTGGACGTCCGCCATACGACGTAGTGATGATGTTCAAGATACTCGTATTACAACGCCTTTATAATCTGTCAGATGACCAGACAGAATATCAGATAAACGACAGACGCAGCTTTATGCGTTTTCTTGGATTAGAATCATTTGATTCAGTACCGGATGCAAAAACAATATGGAAATTCAAAAATGACCTTTCACAGACAGATGCAATGGAAAAAATGTTCTGTCTGTTTGATGCTATGCTTGAAGAAGAAGGACTTATAACCCATAATGGAACTATAATAGATGCAACTTTTGTAGATGCACCTCGTCAGAGAAACAGCCGTGATGATAATAAAAAAATCAAGGAAGGCGAAGTACCAGAGGAATGGACAAAGCCTGAAAACGCATCAAAACTTGCACAGAAAGATACAGATGCACGTTGGACGAAGAAAAATGACGAAGTACATTATGGTTATAAGAATCATGTGAAATGTGATGCGGACAGTAAGTTTATTACAAATTATAGTGTAACAAATGCATCTGTACACGATAGTCAGAAATGTACGGATTTATTAGAAGAAAGTGACAAAGCAGTATTTGCAGACAGTGCATATTCAAGCGAAGAAATAGCAAAAAATCTCCCAGAGAACTGTGAGAATCAGATTTGCGAAAAGGGTTACAGAAATCATCCGCTTACAGAAGAACAGAAAGAAAACAACAAGAAGAAGTCAAAAATCAGATGTCGAATTGAACATATATTTGGATTCATGACAAACAGCATGAATGGAATCACCATTCGTAGTATCGGAATTGACAGGGCTTGGTTAAACATAGGGTTAATGAACCTTGTTTATAACCTGCGAAGATATGAATTTTTAAAACGGAATTCCGTTTAGTACGGGATAACTATACCCTTTTGCCGATAATACGGCAAATATACATCGAATAACCATACATATATGCCGCTATTTCAGCCTTTTTACTGATTTAACGGCTTTTGTTTTGTCTGTGTCCATTGATTTTTATTTTTTATGGGGTTATTAGAGGTGCCCTCTACATATAATATCGCCAGACAGCTTTGCGATAAGCTGAACGGAGAGGTTACGGAATTTTTTCTCCCGAGGGATTTTGACTGTTTCTGTAAAGGTTGTACAGCTTGTTTTACAGGCGAAACAAAATGTCCCGATTATGAAAAGCTCCGCCCAATAACCGAAGCTATTGACAATGCTGACGTTATTATTCTTACAAGTCCCGTATATGTAATGCACTCAACAGGTGCTATGAAATCATTTTTAGACCATTATGGATACAGATTTTTAGTACATCGCCCCGAAGAAAAGATGTTTACAAAACAGGCTGTATGTATTTCAACTGCCGCAGGTGCAGGAATGAAAAGTACAATAAAAGATATGGCGGACAGCACGTTTTTCTGGGGAGTTGCAAAGACGTACAGACTTGGCGTTGCAGTTATGGAAACACGGTGGGAAAAGGTCAAGCCTGCTATAAAATCAAAAATTGATAAAAAGACAACCCGTCTTGCTGAAAAGATTACTAAAAAATTCGGCAGGGTAAAACCCGATATAAAAACAAAAGCATTTTTTACTGCTATGTCAGTTATGCAGAAAAAAGGCTTTAACCCGGCTGATGTTGAATACTGGAAAGCAAAAGGCTGGACGAATGGCAAGCGTCCGTGGAAATAAGTAGAATAATAATTTATGCTGCACTATATGAAATTAAAAAAATCG
>JAZNIV010000135.1:0-3706 GCA_045577675.1 Clostridia bacterium | reverse complement strand
TCTTCTTGAGAAAATCTCCCTTCTCCAAGTATATAAAACTTTGTAAGAACATATTTTATGGCATCATTTTCTTTTTTTTAATAATCTATTTCTCTTATAATTTCACAATATAAATCATCATCAAGATATTCTTCAACATGAAGCCAATTTCCTTGTAAATCATAATTGTTAAACAGTATTATTTTATTCTGAGAGGAGTTTAAATAATCTATTACATCAATTCTTGATATTCTATTATCATCATTATAAAAATATATATATTCCCATCTAATTTTATCTTTGATTTTTATAACTTGTTTTTTTAAGAACTGATCTTGATATTCAAATTCAGCATTCCAAACACTTGTTATATCACCTTTTTTGTTATAAGTTTTAAAATCAACTTTTTTTAAGTTTTTACCTTCATAGAAATATGTGTAGCTATTTGAAAGATAATATTTTCCATCAGGATAATATCTTTCAATAAAAACATTGTAATTACTTATTTCTTCTTCAAGCTTTATTTTTTTTTCTGGTTTATCATTTTTATAAATGATACATTCATTTTTACCAAAATATACTCGTTTTTGATTTATTCCCTCAATTAAATATCCAAAATCATTATAAACAAATTGGGAATCTGATATTTCATGAGCCTTATTATGCTGTCGTATTATTTTTCCTAAAGAATAACTCCTTTCTATGCATTGGAAATCATTTTTTGACCTCCGTATTTCTATTTTCATTTTTTTTACAACAAAAGTATCTTCAAGGTGATATGGATCATAAGCAGAAAATAATGTATCCCCTGTTTTATAGTCGATATTTACAGTCGATAAATGTTTAAAAAAAGTATAATCTTGAGAATAAGTTAAAAAAGTCAAAAGAAATTTCGAAATAAAGAAAATAATAATTTTTTTACTAGTCATTTTTCACCTCATTTATTTTGAAAAAATCTAATCGCATTAGATAATTTTCTCTACCAGAAGGATCTCCATATAACTGACTTCTGCCAACTTTACTTGTATCATCAATTTTTATACTTTGAAATTTCCCATCACATCTATAAGATAGGAGAGCATCTGAAGGTATATTTACTGAATGACCAAACCAGTTATTAGAATCAGCCCCATTAGTATCTAATCTTGCTGTACAAAAATATAAATCACTTGAGTTATCATAATTATAATATGCCATAACCCCTGCATAATCGCCTAACACATCACAATCTATGGAACTTACAAATGAAATGCTTATATTATCTATACCTGAATTGGCTAATAAACCATTAACTAAATTTACACCATTTTGGATCGATAATACATTTGGAGCTGAAAATATATTATTTTCTATAGCATATGTATTTGCATCATCTACCGTAACATTTGCTCCCAATGCATTAGCCATTCTAACATACATCGTAAGTGTACAACCATAATCATATATTGAAGCAGTTGTATTATTTAAATTTCCTTCACCATCTTGTTGAACAATACTGGTATCTGCATCTATTATTTCTCTTCCATCCGGATCCGTGTATATAAGTGGATTATTCGAACAATACCCATACCAGTTCACGCCATCTCTTGCTGGGTCTTGTGTAGTGAATCGTCCTAATTCACAGTCGTACCAACGAGCATTGAAGTAATACAACCCGCTTGATTCATCAAAGAATTTTCCTGTGTAGTTTGGTGTAAAGTTTTCTTATCCTCTTTCGTTCAAAATATTCCCAAATGCTTCGTAATCAGCATGCCAAACAATCTTCCCATTAGAATCAGTAATTACTTCTGTTGTTCCTAAATGGTCTGTATGATGATAGTATACATCATTTTTTGTTACTTCACACCATAATGTTTATATAAGTTCAATCAACCTGTCTTCTTTCAAGAGAAGATTTTCATACTTTTGAACATCAAATAATTCATAGTATCTCTTTAATTGTAAACGTCAAATTTTAACTACTCTACGCGTTATTTTTTCACATACTTAAGTATCTTTTCTGCCATAGACGGAGCTTCTGTAAATCCTGCCTGCGACAATTCCTCTGCAGAATCTAAAATAGCTTTATTAATCCCCATGTGCAGTTCATCGTAAATCTTCATCGCAACTTTAGATCCAAGACCGCAGCGCTTTGCTTCCTGCTCTAAATCATCACGTGTAATCAAATTTATGTTCTGTCTACCATTTATACTTACCGACATTTCATCGGTACTACTTTCATAAATTTTTGTACATACAACATCATAAAATGGAGCTAGGCGAATAGATGCTAAATCTTTGCTGTAAATAAGAGAACTGTTCTTTATATGATTGTCTGTATTACCAATTATGTAGTTATAAACGGCACGTCTCCAGAGTTTTAAAGAATCTTCAATTGGGTTTGATGAGTACTTCTGCAAAAGGTCGAACATTCTTTTTAAGTAGCCTTGACTTGTTTTTTCGTATTTATCAGCAGATTTAATGCCTAAAGCTTGGGCAAAATCTTCTTGATGCAGCCGATATGGAGTTTTTAATCCCTCAATTATACGTGAATCCTTGTCAAAATCTCGATCAAAACGTCTGGTGGCAAAGAGCACGTCTTCATCATTTCCCTTTCCTACCTGCGCTTGTAGAATAAAACTTTCAGGGATCTCTATTCCTAATTTCTGAGCTGCCAACAGACAAAGCTGTTCATTTAATACGATATTTTTATAACGGACATGACTTTGCTTTACAATATGAGTACTTGGAGCTAATCCTTGTGGTTTATACCATTTGCCAGAATTATCATAATATAATCCGACTTTTCCAGAGGCTCCTGTCAGAGAAAGGTGACTTTTAACAACTATTTCAGCAGATTTACTTGCCCCTTCTTTCGCAAGCTCCTTGATTTCTTCAATAGTCAGAGGTATATAACCGGCTTTTACGGAAGGGTTTTCTTCATCTATAATTTGTATAGCGCCAAGACATTCGTTCCCAAGTTGCCGGAGAATAGAAATATAATCATCAGAAGAAGCGTGAATACTGTTTGCAACACACTGACGAGTAAAGCCTTCTGGTAAAAGTCCATCAAAAAAGCTTTTGGTTGCATCTGTATCAAAGTATTTTTTTGAAAGAGGAAGACTTAATGAAATTGCATGTGCAGCCGGAGATGTAATATATGACTCATCATATGAAAAAGCTGCGTCTCTAAATGAACTGCCTGTAATATGACCAGCTTGAACAAACTGCCCGTTTATTTCTATTTGAACTTTAAGATTAATTCCAGCCATTTATCCCCTCGCCTCTACGTTTATATTCAGTCCCAGAAGATTCATAAGATGTAAAGTTTTGCCTATTTCGCAAGTTGCTTTTCCATTCTCAAGATCAGAAAGAAAACTCATACTAAACCCTGTTATCTCTGAAATATATTTCTGTGTGTAGGATAATTCCTTGCGTCTGTTTCGAATTGCTTGTCCTAAAGAAATGGAATCATTTACTTGCATTGTAAGCCTCCATTTAGTCGAACGACTAAAATCTTTATTTGCGCGGATAAATATAGTCGTTCGGCTTAATTGTCTAATTTGTATTATATTATAGCCGAACGGCGTTGTCAATATAATTGTGTTGATGCTACACTAAAAGTGGACACTAACAGGTAGAAAACTGTTGAAAAAAATGGAAGAATAAAGACAGTTTTCTGTCATGGAGGTGTACATGGGAAAACAGCTTAGTCCTCTGGAGAAAGAATTTCTTATAAAGACTTATA
>JAZNIV010000134.1:0-3427 GCA_045577675.1 Clostridia bacterium | reverse complement strand
AACGGAATTTTAAATGCAGAATTTTACTGCTCAGCCGCCGAGGATATCGTTCCGGAGCTTATCAAAAACGGCAAAAAGCCCAATATTGTTATCCTTGACCCACCTCGAAAAGGCAGCGATGAAAAAACACTTTCTGCTATTATTTCAGCAAAGCCGGAAAGGATTGTTTATGTTTCCTGCAACCCTGCCACCCTTGCTCGCGACGCAAAATTTCTTACAGAAAACGGCTACTCTGTAAAGAAAGCCACTGCAGTTGATATGTTTCCGCATACAACGCACGTGGAAACTGTTGTCCTTCTGTCCAAAAACAGCAATTAAAGTATAATATTCTAAAATCAACATTATATATTAATATATCCTGATTTTTAATGGAGGCTAATTATGAGCACAATTGTGATTTACAAAACAAAATATGGTTCAACCGGGACATATGCACGGTGGATCGCAGACAGACTTTGCTGTGAGGCTGTTGATGCCAAAAACATCAGCATAGAGGATCTGGCAGACTACGACACCATCATATACGGCGGTGGGTTATATGCAGAAGTTATTAACGGTGTTACCCTTATAACAAAGAATTTAAACTGTCTTGACGGAAAGAAAATCATTATCTATACTACAGGCATAACACCGCTTAACTGCCGCGATTACTACGACAAGCTCGTTATCGAAAAAAACTTCAAGCCGGATATGCTTGATAAAATTAAAGTGTATAATTTTCTCGGCAAAATGGTGGTAAGCGAGCTTTCCCTTGTTCACAGGACCGCTATTAAAACACTTAAAAAGCTGATGTCCTCAAAAGAAAATCCGACTGAAATGGAAAAGCTGTTAGTCGAGCTTTGCAGCGCAAGCGGTGACTTTACAGACAAATCGGCTATTGATGAGCTTGTGGCATATGCACAGGAGCCTATAGGAGATATGGCACAATGAAAAACAATTTTTCCGGAATACTAACCGGCAATCAGCTTAAAATAATAGCTGCAATCACTATGACCATTGACCATATAGGATGGCAGTTGCTTCCCGGCTTTGAAATTTTCAGAATAATAGGCAGACTTGCATTTCCGATATTTGCATATATGATTGCCGAAGGCTGCAGCTGCACAAAAAACAGAAAGAAATACTTAAGAACAATTTCACTTTTGGCACTTGCCTGTCAGTTGGTATATTTCCTTGCCCTACATTCTGTATATCAATGCATTTTAGTCACATTTTCTCTGTCTATCCTAACAATTTACGCATACGATAACGCAGTAAAAAAGGACACCGAGGCAGCCTGGGGGCTTTTGCTGCTTGCATTTTCAGCAGTATTTTTCCTGACCAAACTGCTCCCCTATTTTATGCAAGGTACAGACTATAAAATAGACTACGGTTTCTGGGGTGTAATGCTACCTTTTTTCATATATATCGGCAAGGACCGAACCCAAAAGCTGTTCTTTACTGCGACAGGGCTGATTTTGCTCGCCGCATCACTTGGCGGAATACAGTGGTATTCATTGGCCGCTATCATTCCGCTATCCTTATATAACGGAAAACGTGGACAAGCCAAAATGAAACACTTTTTCTACATTTATTATCCGACGCACCTTGTTTTAATATATGCAATAAGTCAAATCATAAAAAGCTGAGCGACGCTCAGCTTTTTAAAGTTACAAAAAAACAGCCTTTGCAACAGCATGCTACAAAAGCTGTTTATTCATAGAAATTTATTCTTCTACCTGCTCCTCATCAAGAATAATTTCACCGATGATTTCTCCGCAAGCCTCGTCCTTTTCAGGCTCTTCTTCCTTCTTTTCAGGAGCTTTTTCCTTTTCAAAATTAACGCCTTCAATACGGACATTAACCTTCATTACATCAATACCGGTCATAGATTCAACGCTGTTTTTAACATTTTCCTGAACCTCCCATGCAAGCTCAGGTATACGCACACCAAAATTAACCACAATATAAAGGTCAATCACAGCACCGTCCTCGGTAACCGCTACCTTAACACCCTTTTGAGGGCTCTTTTTTGCACCCAGCTTTTCAGAAAGTGCATCAAGTGCACCGCCCGCCATTGATGCAACACCTTCAATTTCTGTAGCAGCAATTCCTGCAATGGTAGCAACAACATCATCGGAAATATTAACCTTTCCTGTATCCTCTTCAATAGTTATTTCTTCAATTATATTCTTATTTTCATCCATGTTTATTTCATTCCTTTCTGTCAAAAGCAAGGCGGAAAACAAATCAGTGTTTTCTTTCGTCTTTAGCTAATTATATCAAACCTTTGAAACAATTTCAACTATTTTGCTTCAATTATTTTAATATTCTTAGCAGAAGTGTCAAGCTCTGATGTCACAATCTCCTTAATAGTCTTAACATCCTCGCTTGAGAAGTTACTCTTTTTTACTATTATTTCCACACTTTCGCCGTCAATATACACGGAAATATCTTTATATCCCTTTGCCTTTGCGACATTTTCAATTATTGCTTCCTTTTCGGTGCTTTCTGCAATTGAAACAATCTTATTTTGTGCCTGTTTTCTCACGTCGCTGTCAAAGCTCTCGTTCACTGCCGTTTGGTTTAGGATTTCCAGGGCCTTTGAGCGTGAATTATCCTTTGACAATTTTGCCTCGGTGAAATAGTCGCCTTCTATAGCAACTGTCTCCTCTGTTTTTTCATCATCAGCTTTATCTTTTTCGTCCGGTTCGGTAACATCATTTTTCTCCGATGTTACATATTCAGCCTCTCCCAGCTTTTTTGCTTCCTCAAGATAACTCTCACCGTCGGTCACACGTATTGTGTCCTGATAGGACCAGTTTAAGTATCCCGCCACTCCTATAAGCACAACAAGTGCCGCTGCAACTACTTCCTTCTTCTTCAATACCATCATGATTTCTAATTCCTTTCCTTTCCTTCTAAAACACACACTCTATACGATGCGACCTCAAGTGCTGCAGTAGCTGCATCGGTTATCGCTTTTTTTACCGCCACATTTCCTGCACCCTCAGCTATTATAACAACACCTTTAGCCTTCGGATAAACCTCACCCTTAACCAAAGGCGTACCATTTGATGTTATAACAGAGCTTTCCTCGCTTTTCGCCCGTTCCTCTCCCGATTCCGAGTCACTTACACGTTTTTCAAATGCCACATCGTAGCTTGAGGTGCCGTAATAAGTTATCATAACCGAAACCTCTCCCACACCATCTATCTTTGACAAAATCTCCTGCAAACGCTCTTCATCGGAATAAATATTATAGGTCTGTGTTTTTGCGTCGTCCTTCTGTTTTTGTCCTCCACCGGACATCAACATAAAAACAATCCCAATTATAATTATTATATACAGGCTCTTATTATTCGTATATTTTTTCAGAATTTCATTCAAATTTGAGTTCAATTTTGTCACACCCATAAATATTCTTTAATCTTTCAATCATTCCATC
>JAZNIV010000133.1:0-6407 GCA_045577675.1 Clostridia bacterium | reverse complement strand
GCAAGCCGCGAGGCACTGGTAATTGAGCCGACCACAACTAATATATTCGACATATTCCCACTCCTTTCAAAATTTGTGCCATTATATAATATGAAAAAATGGGAGTTATGTGCTTTTGACCGACCAAAAGCACGAAAGGTCGCAACAGTCTGCCGCAACCTTTATCCGTTATAGAAACAATCTTTTTCCCATCTTATTACATTTGTATCTATATATTCCCATATTTTTCTATAGTCTTGTTCACCACGTATAATATGATCATGATATGAGCGTTGCCAAAGAATATCATTGAATTTATTTGTTGTATACGATTTCAATTGTCCAATAACCTTGTGTAGGGGAGGGGTTCTATCCCCTCCCGAATTATCCAAAGTAACAATTAGGTGTATATGGTTTGGCATAATTACATATTTATCTATTTTTACACCATTGTAATTGTTGTTAATATACTGTATAGATTTCTCAACCACTTCCCCTGTCGGAGTTAGCTTGTTCTGCGGGAGGGTACAGAGCCCCTCCCCTACAATTATTTCTGACAACAACTCTTTTCTATTCTTAGTACATATCGTTACAAAATATGCTCCGGGCGATGAATAATCATATTCTTTTAATCTTGTTGGTTTTCGTTTTGGTAATTCCATAAATATCTCTTCTGTTTAAAATCATCAAAATCTAATATATACACTTAATGCCTTTTTTCTGGATATGGTTTCATTTCATCCGTTAAGTCCATCAAAAAATCGATACTTGTTCTGTAAAACTTTGCCAAAATTACAAGATTATCACCTGTAGGTATTATTTCGCCTCTTTCATATTTTGACAGAACACTTTGACTTATACCGGTTTCCATTTGCACTTTAAGCTGTGTATAATCCTTCATCACTCGAATTAATTTTATATTTTTCATATTCCCAACTCCCTATATTCAATTATGTCATAAAATATTCTTGACATTCATAAATATTAGGACTATAATATTCATATGGTGACTATTCGCCCAAAAATTTATATTAACTATAGAAAGGATTATTACTATGAAAAAATTTTTACAAGGAACTATCACAGGAGTATTACTTACAAGTACTGTTGCTTTAGCAGCAACATATGTTGCTGAAGATGCATCATTTAAGATTTTAGTAGACGGAAATGAATTTACTTCAAGCAAAGCTGTTGTTATAGATGGAAGTACATATCTTCCTCTAAGAGCTATTGGAGATGCATTAAATGTGGCAGTAAATTGGAATGAAGAGCTGCGACAGGTTGAAATCGGAAATTCAGCACCGGTTGCTGAAGCAAACGAATACTCACGAACAAATCCCGCACCGCTCAATACTGTTCAGACATATACAAGGAAAAGTAATTCCATAATAGATGTATCTGCTATATCTCCTGACTACTCCGCCGCAATCAGAGTTATTGAAACAACCAGAGGCGAAAATGCTGCAAAGATAATAAAAGAAGCAAATCAATTTAATGAGGAAGCCAAAGAAGGGTATGAATATATAATTGCAAAGGTTGCATTTTCCCTTTTAAATGCACAAAATGATGTATCCATAAATGCAAACTCTTATAACTTTGATTTTTATTCATCAAACAATGAAGAATATGAGTCTGTTTTTGTGTCAATGGATGATATGCTCAGCACAGACTTATATGCCGGAGGCAGTGCAGAAGGTTATATTGTCGGAATGGTAAAAAAGGACGATGCTTCTCCAAAATTAGCATACGGATTGGATTACAACGGTGTTAACGGAATTTGGTTTTCCTTACAATAATACTTAAAAAAATCAGAACGCCTTTATAAGACGTTCTGATTTTTTATCTAATTAAATCTCCCACACCGTTCGCGATGTATTTCGGTCTGTAAGGGAACTTATCAATATCCTCCATAGACGTAACTCCCGAAAGCACCAAAACAGTGTCCACATTTGACTCAATTCCGGCAATAATATCGGTATCCATTCTGTCGCCGATAAATGCAATTTCATTACTGTGACAATTCAATTTCTTGAGTCCGTGACGAAGCATTAAAGGGTTCGGCTTACCCACAAAATATGCCTTTTTGCCTGTTGCAATCTCAATCGGTGCGATTAAAGAACCTGTTGCAGGCATAACACCTCTTTCGGTAGGGCCGGTAATATCAGGATTTGCACCAATCAGCTTTGCACCGTTATTTACAAGCTCAATCGCCTTTTCAAGCTTTTCAAAGTTATATGTTCTTGTTTCGCCGACAACAACATAGTCAGGGTTTACATCATTCATATAAATACTCTGGTCATAAAGTGCCTTGGTAAGTGCCGCCTCACCGATAACATACGCCGTACAATCCGGCTTCTGACTGTGCAGAAACTCCGCCGTTGCCATTGCACTTGTGTAAAAATGGTCAGCCGAAACCGAAAGTCCCATTCTTTCAAGCTTCATACTAAGCTCGTGAGGGGTTTTCTCAGGGCTGTTGGTTAAAAACACGAACTTTTTATCATTATCAATCATCCAGTTCACAAATTCCTTAACGCCATCAAGAATTTTGTTACCGTGATAGATAACACCGTCCATATCGCTTATAAAGCCTACCTTCTCCAAAATCTGTTCAATCATATTTTTCCCTTTCTGTGCCTTTTTAACACCTTCAAATAATCTTATGTATATCTAAACTCAAGCTATGAGTTATTGTTTCCCAAATGATACTCGCTGTAAACCTCTCGTTTAGGCACACCTCTGTCCTTTGCTGCCTTTTTTATAGCATCCTTTTGGTCATCGCCTGCATTAATATAATACTCTACGTGCTCTGACACCGTCAGCTCACTCCACCACGCATCATCATTTTCCTGCTCTTTGGCTCCTTCAATAACAATTACATATTCACCCTTTGGCGATTTTTCATCATACAGGCTTTGAGCCTCAGAAAGAGTTGTCCGGATAACCTCCTCATGCAGCTTTGTAAGCTCACGGCAAAGTGCAATCCTGCGGTCTCCCAAAATATCAAGCATATCCTTTAACGTATATGTCAGCTTGTGTGGTGCTTCATAAAAAATAAGTGTGTGAGTATCGTTTTTAATACTTTCAAGATGCTCTTTTCTATGCCGTCTGTTCACCGACAAAAAGCCCTCAAAGGCAAACCGCCTTGTAGAAAGCCCTGACAAAATCAAAGCATTCACTCCTGCTACACATCCCGGAACAGAGGTCACCTGAAGGTCATTTTCAATACACATCGCAACAAGGTCCTCACCCGGGTCGGAAATCGCCGGAGTTCCGGCATCCGATACAAGAGCAACATTCTTGCCCTCCTTCAAAAGCCCTACAATGTATTCACCTTTCTCACGTTTATTATGCTCATGGTAGCTTGTAAGCTGCTTTTTAATCCCAAAATAATTAAGTAGCTGCACAGTTCTTCTTGTATCCTCACAGGCAATCAGGTCAACACTTTCAAAAACCTCAAGACATCTTGAAGAAACGTCTCCCAAATTGCCGATTGGAGTAGCACATAAATATAAAATTCCGCTCATCGTCCGTAAATCCTTTTCAATTCCTCTGTTTCCGAGCCGTCCTCGCTGTAAAGGTATAGGGGCGGCATAATCCGCAGCTCCTTTCCTCCTTTATATGCTCCATCTGCAAGCACAAGGTTTGGTTCGGCTCCCAACTTTTTATGTATAAACCTGACACGTTTAGGCTCAATGCCGTATTTTCGCATCAGGCACATTATATCTACAAGCCGCGACGGCTTATGAACGAGCATCAGATGCCCTTGCTGCTTTAAAAGCTTTGCCGACTCAGCTATTACATCCTCTAAGGTACATAAAACCTCATGCCGTGCAATAATTTTTGAATCAAGCTCATTTTGTACTCCGCTGCCTGCCGGCATATACGGCGGATTACAGGTCACAAGGTCAAAGCTCCTTTTTCCATAATATTCTATCGCATTTTTCAGGTCACCGCATTTTGGAAAAACCCTGTCTGTAAGCTTATTCAGCTCTACCGAGCGACACGCCATATCACAATACTCTTTTTGTATTTCCAGTCCGCAGATACGTTTTGCTTTTGTTTTATAAGACAACAGTATCGGTATAATTCCACTGCCGGTGCATAAATCCAGTATCTCGTCTGCCCTAAAGTCCTTTGCAAAATCAGAAAGCAGCACGGCATCCACTCCAAAACGGAAGCCGTCCTTTTTCTGCAGAACGGAAAGTCCGCCCACCTGCAAATCCTCCAGAGTTTCATTTTCCAGCATCAGTTCCATATCAGCACTTTGTGAACACATATGTGTCCTCCGCCATTTTATCCATATTCTCCATTACCGAGCCTGCACCACGCACTGCACAAAGCTGTGGTTCTTCTGCAAGGAATACCTTTACACCAAGGTCTATCCTAAGCTTTTTTGCAAGTCCGTAAAGAGCAGCACCGCCGCCGGTTAAAAGTATTCCGTCCTCCATAATGTCGCCCAGAAGCTCGGTAGGCGTTTCATCAAGTGCCGCACGAATTTCCGCGGCAATTCTATCAACAAGCCCTGAAAAAGCCTCGCGGGTTTCCTCTGAATGAATGAGAATTTTTTCAGGCTTTCTAAGCTTCTCATTGTAGCCGCTCACAAAAACTGTTTCATCACGTTCCCTCTGAAAAGCACAGCCAACCTCTTTTTTTACCTTTTCCGCAGTATGCACGCCAATATGCAGGTCATGCTTTAAAAGTGCAGAGTTAATAACAGCTTCGGTAAAATCGTTTCCGGCAATTTTTACCGACCTTGCTATAACTGTCTGTCCAAGTGAAATTGCAGCAATATTACAGTTTCCGCCGCCTATATCAACAAGCATCATTCCTCTTGCAAGGCTGACATCACAGCTTGCACCGATTGCCGCAGCTACAGGTGCTTCAATCAGATATACGTCACGTATTTCAGAGGCCTTAACCGCATCGCATACAGCCCTGCGTTCCACATCGGTAATACCGCACGGCACCGTTATCATTACTCTCGGCTTTAACACGCTGCCCATAACCTTCTTTAAAAAACCGCTTATCATCTGACACGCAAGCTCAAAATCAGTTATAACTCCGCCGGAAAGCGGCTTAACAACTGTTATAGTCTCAGGGTTTTTCCCAATCATTTCTTCTGCTTCGCTGCCAAGTGCGACAATTGTACCGTCATAAGAATCGTACGCAATAACAGACGGTTCATCTATAATATTTCCTTTATAATAAATTCGTGTATTGTCTGTTCCAAGGTCGATTGCAACATCATTTGTAAGAGTTCCTAATTTCATCGAAATTTCCTCCTGATTATATCATATCTCCATTTTACATCAAATTAAACGAAAAATCAATAAAAACTATTGAATTTACAATATTTGAATGTTATAATGAAATGATACAGCACAAAAGGAGTGAATTTTTGTGAAAATTTCCGAAAATGATATAAAAAGAATATGTTCCTCCGGAATATACAAATCAGGCTCGGACTATGCAAAGGAAGGCAGGGTGCATATACGTGTACGGGACAAAAACAGCATTGTTGCCTCGGTTGACTCGGACAGGATTTACAATGTTCACATCGGTTTTAACGAAACCGGTGAAATTTCCGAAACATTTTGTACCTGTCCGTATTTTCAGACGATGGGAGCAAGCTGCAAGCACATCGTCGCAACCTTAAAGACGCGGCAAAAGGAGCTTGAAAACGGCGAAGGCTTTGAGAACAACAATGACCGTGCCGCTCAAAAGCTATGCCGCGAGTTCGAGCAGCTTCGCGAGGAAAAAACACTGCTGCCTGTCGGTTTTATTTTCAGAATTAATACCGCACGCGAATGCAGCTACTCAATGTCGGTTACTCTCGGCGGCTCGGAAACACCGATTGCAGGTGTTGAAGGCTTTCTTGACGCTTTCATTAACGGCACAGAATACAAGCTGTCAAAGCACAAGGTGTTTAAAACCTCTTTATTTTCCTTTGGAAGCTATGAAGAGCATATCCTTTCGATTCTTGCAGAAGCCTATCAGAACAAGGCAGCAAGTAGCTCGCTTTACACTCCAAAGCTTACTGCAACCGATTTTGGCAGCTACACTGCAAAACGGCTTATGCCGCTTTTAAATAACATTGACTGCAGGTTTGTAATTAACGGGCTTCCCTATCCAAATCTTATGGTACGGGACGAGGACCCCGATATTTTAGTTGACATAACGGCGACTGATGATAATATTAATATTTCTGTGCCGCAATGCGGGACAGCCCTTATCCCTGACGGAAGCTGGTTTTTATATGACGGTGACATTTACTGCACAAGCGAAAATTGGCGCAGCTGGTTTATGCCGGTATATAACTCACTCGCGGCAGAACACCGCACTCAGATTGACTTTAAGGGCAGCAACTCCATTGCCTTTGCCGCACACGTTCTTCCTGAAATACGAAACCAAAGAGGTGTTATATCTCA
>JAZNIV010000132.1:0-26516 GCA_045577675.1 Clostridia bacterium | reverse complement strand
CAAAGCCTTTTAAAGTTCTTACCGGAAGCTCCCGTTTTTTCCACACAGATTCTTATTATAATTTCACCCTCACGGTCCGAGTCGCCTGCATTTACAAATGTGTCAACATCGTCGCGGCAGCAAAGGTTTTTTATTATCTCAAACTGTCTTTTTACCCCCTCATCAACCGTCTTATCCCTGCCCTTTTTAAGTTCAAACTTAAAGCTTTCCGGAAAGCACGGGATATTTTTCATAGACCATCTGCCATCGGGATTTGGATTATAGTCCTCGATATCGGCAAGTGAAAACAGATGTCCAAACGCCCATGTCACAATATATTTATCATCATACATACAGCCCTCTGCCTTTTTCATTTTCCCGATGCTTGATGCAATATTCCGTGCAAGGCTCGGCTTTTCTGCTATTATCAGTATAATTTCAATCACTCTCCGTTTTGAAGCTTTTCCTAATGTATTTGTTCAGGAGGCGGTGTTACCTCCGGTGTAGGTAGCGGCGGAAGTGCATCCGGCACCTTTGCACCGATTGCAACCTTCGTAGGAATCATTTTATAAACACTTTTTCCCACTACCTCATTTTTCACTTCCGCTCCGTTTTCAAGAACTATCCTTGTTGTTTCAACCTTGTAACCTGTTTTCCCTGCCGACAGCACCTTTTTTGTTCCCACTAAAAGTGTTTGGTCCTGTATTTCTTCAACAGTTGGAGGCTGTGTTTCTATAATGTTATTTACAATCTTAACAGTCTTTTCTTTTTCAGGCTTTGTTCCGTGTACCGAAATTGTAAGCCTTCCGCCACCGGCAGCCGACACAATTTTTATAGGATAAGCTGTGCTGTTTTCAAATTTAAAATCAATCATACCGTATGAAACTGTTGCATCCTGACCCTTTGGTACATATGCCACAGTCATTGAATGATTACGCCGCTCGGTTATTTTCATATCCGCATATAGTGCCGCCGAATAAAGCGTACTGCTAACCTGGCACACCCCACCGCCGGTTCCCTGCACAGTTTCGCCGTTTTCAAACACAGGCGCCTCATAAAAGCCTGCCGCTTTTGTTCTTGGCCCCACAGCCTCATTAAAGGAGAAGATTTCGCCCGGTGCTAAAATTACACCGTTTATCCTGCTTGCAGCAAGCTCTACATTTATTCTCCTGCCCTTGTCTTTCGAATTATATGCTGTGGAATATTGACTTAGTACGTGATTAAAAAGCTTCTCTTCTAAGTCCTCAAGTGTAACCTCCGGCTTTAACCACACAAGCTTCAAAGTGACCGTTTCGCCGTTTTTAATTTTTCCAATCTGTGTTCCTGCTTCGATTTTGTCAATCTGTCTGCCGATAATATCAGCATACATTCTCACTTCACCGTCTACAACCTCATAATACGCATCCGCAGGCTCTATATAAATTTCATTATACAGACTCTCAGTATCCGGCATATGTGGTTCTTCCCTGTCAAGGTGTACGTAAATATTATAAACACCCTTGCCTACAGCAGCATCAAAATCCATGATTGCTCTGTCGGTATTGCGGCTCTGACCGGCTATACCTCTTTTAACATTGACAAAATCTTCGCTGTATTCCAATATATAATTTTTCTTTTCCCCGTTTACTCCTATACCGAAGTTATAAATAATTTCAGACAGCTTTTCCCTGTCATACGTACATACATAATCAAAATCTGCCGGTTTAAAATAAAGCCGTAAAAGCTCCTTTGCATTTTCAAAAAAGCTACCGTTTCTACCGACTAAAAATGCCTTTTTTACAGTCGCTTTAGCATTTCGGGACAGCATTATATCAAGTCCCTTAAAGCTTGCTTTTTTGTGTCCTGAATAAATTGTAATTTCCTGCTCATCAAGTGCATCAACCGTAGAAATTGCCGTTACTGCTTCCACTACAGTCATTCCGGAAACATCAATTCCGTTTATACGTATTCCCTTTGCTATTTTATCACCGGGATTTACAAGCAAGTATAAAGCAGCAGCAACAATAACGCACAAAACAAAAACCGCAATAGTGGTTTTCATCGCTGTCGATTTAAATACTCGTAAGATTACTTTTTTTAAGTCGTCTGAATCCTTCATACCTCTTATTCCTCAAAAAACCTTCTGTATTCATCTATATATTCCGAATAACTTGTCATATATTCCTTAATTTCTTTATTCTTCATTAAAAGGACAAACGCTTTTTTCACGTTATTTATAAATTTATAGTCAAATTCATCTGCCATAAGCTCACGTGACAGCGGACACAAGGCTTTAGCTCGCGGGTCGACGATAATTTTAAGCTTTCCCGACTTATCTACATATGGTGTAAGCGGAAAAATTCTGCAGGCAAGCGGTCTTTGATAACGGTCGCACGATCCCGGGCAGACTAAAAGAGGAACATTCTTTTCCTTTCCATTATAGGTATAAGTAAAATCAGATTTTTCAATATTTGCCCAGTCAGGATTTAAAAGGCGAAACACCTCTTCCTCCCCCGGAAAAAGATACATTCCCGAATCCTCTCCGCTGCAGCAGGCTTTTTTACAAAGCCCTCCGCAATCACCCTTAATCGGTGTAGACTTATCAAAAAGGCGATAAAGCTGCAGATATATATACGCAATTTTCATAGTTATAATCCTCTCGTTAATCGGCAAAATAGTATTGTTATTACTTTATTATTTTAACACAATTTCATTTTAATTACAATAGTAGTAAAGGAAATTGACAAAATCCACTAAACATTGTATAATAAGGTGATGAATGATGTATTTTTAATCAATATATTGATTTTGGAAAGGAAACTATTATGCCAAAGAAAAAGGAAGAATACGGTAATCAGAGCATTACGAGCTTAAAAGGTGCGGACCGTGTGCGAAAACGTCCTGCAGTTATCTTCGGCTCGGACGGGTTGGAGGGGTGTCAGCACTCCTTCTTTGAAATCCTGTCAAACTCTATTGACGAGGCTCGTGAAGGCTACGGAAATATTATCGAAATAACACGCTTTTCAGATGGCAGCATTGAGGTTAGCGACAACGGACGCGGAATTCCGGTAGATTACAACGAAAAAGAGGAGCGGTTTAACTGGGAGCTTGTTTTCTGCGAGCTATATGCCGGCGGAAAATACAATAACAACAGTGGCGGTATGTATGAATACAGTCTTGGTTTAAACGGTCTTGGTGCGTGTGCCACACAGTACTCATCAGAATATATGGACGTTGAGGTTATCCGTGACAAAACAAAGTATACCCTGCACTTTGAAAAGGGTGAAAATATCGGAGGCCTTACAAAAACTCCTGTTTCCACAAACAAAACCGGAACTACAATTAAGTGGAAGCCTGACCACGATGTTTTTACAGACATAAATATTCCCATTGAATTTTATCAGGACGTTTTAAAGAAGCAGGCAATGACAAATGCCGGTATCCGCTTTGTACTTTACTGTGAAACTGACGAGGGTACACAGCTTTTTGAATACTACTACGAAAACGGTATTGTTGATTACTTAAATGATTCTGTGGGCGATAAGGGCTTTACAACACTTGAGGTGTGGGACGCAGAAAGAACAGGACGTGACCGTGAGGATAAGCCGGAATACAAGGTCAAAATGCAGATTGCATTCTGCTTCTCAACAAGCGTAAATATGCTTGAATACTACCATAACTCAAGCTGGCTTGAGCATGGCGGCTCACCTGACAAGGCAGTTAAAAATGCGTTTGTATATGCTATCGACCAGTATTTAAAACAAAACGGAAAATATAACAAAACCGAGGCAAAAATCACTTTTACAGACGTTTCGGACTGTCTGGCTCTTGTTATTAACTCGTTCTCAACTCAGACGAGCTACGAAAACCAGACTAAAAAGGCTATAAATAACAAATTCATTCAAGAGGCTATGACGGAGTTTTTACGGCATCAGCTTGAAGTCTATTTTATAGAAAACAAAACCGACGCAGAAAAAATCTCAAATCAGGTGTTAGTAAACAAGCGAAGCCGTGAAAATGCTGAAAAGGTTCGTATTGATACCAAGAAAAAGCTGACAGGTACAATGGACATTACAAACCGTGTGGAAAAGTTCGTTGACTGCCGCAGCAAGGACGTTTCAAAGCGAGAGGTTTACATCGTGGAGGGTGACTCGGCACTTGGCTCGTGTAAGCTTGCAAGAGATGCATCCTTCCAGGCGATTATGCCAATCAGAGGTAAAATTTTAAACTGCTTAAAGGCAGATTATTCAAAGATTTTCAAAAGTGATGTCATCCTTGACCTTCTAAAGGTTTTAGGCTGCGGAATTGAAATAAAGTCAAAGCACATAAAAGGTATCGAGGAATTTAATATTGACAATCTCCGTTGGGACAAGGTTATAATCTGTACCGATGCCGACGTTGACGGGTTCCAGATAAGAACACTTGTGCTTACTATGATTTACAGGCTTATTCCAAGCCTTATAGATATGGGCAAGGTATATATTGCTGAATCACCTCTTTATGAAATTACTATTGAAAAAACAAAACGCAAGGGCGAAAAGCTTTTTGCATATACAGACGGTGAAAAGGAAGAAATTTTAAGAAAACTCGCAGAGGATGGGCTGTCAAAAAGCGATTATGACATTAAACGGAGTAAAGGTCTTGGTGAAAACCAACCCGAAATGATGAGCTTAACCACAATGCATCCTGCAACACGTCGTCTTATAAAAATCACGCCTGAAAATGTGGAGCGTACAGCTCAGGTATTTGACATACTTTTAGGCGACAACCTTCAGGAAAGAAAAGAACACATAGCACAAAACGGACATTTATATATGGAAATGCTTGATATAAGCTAAGGAGGAGAGGAAAATGGCGAAAAAGAAAAAAGTAGTTGAGGAAAGCTATATTCCTGCTCCGATAGCGGAAGAGCTTATTACAGATACTCTTGAAAAAAACTATATGCCCTACGCAATGAGTGTTATTGTGTCACGTGCAATCCCTGAAATTGACGGGCTTAAGCCGGCACACAGAAAGCTTCTTTATACAATGTATAAAATGGGGCTTTTAGGAGGAAAGCTTACAAAATCTGCAAATGTTGTAGGTCAGACAATGAAATTAAATCCCCACGGCGACAGTGCAATTTACGAAACAATGGTGCGTTTAACACGTGGTAATGAAGCACTACTTCATCCGCTAGTTGAATCGCAGGGTAACTTCGGTAAGCAGTATTCACGCGATATGGCATATGCGGCATCACGATATACAGAGGTGCGTCTTGATCCGATTTGTCAGGAGCTTTTTGGCGATATTAACAAGAACACAGTAAAATTTGTTGACAACTATGACGGAGAGCTAAAGGAGCCTACACTCCTTCCCGTTGCTTTTCCAAACATATTGGTAAACCCGAATCAGGGTATTGCCGTTGGCATGGCAAGTAACATCTGCTCATTTAATCTTCGTGAGGTTTGTGATGCTACAATTGAGTATATGAAGCATCCAAACTGCGATATTCTGGAAATTATGCCGGCACCTGATTTTCCGCTTGGTGCTGAGCTTTTATACAACAAAGAGCAGATGAGTGAAATTTACGAAACAGGCAGAGGTAGCTTTAAAATGCGTGCCGTTTACGAATATGATAAGCAGAATAACTGCATTGAAATAAAGGAAATTCCGTATACAACAACAGTTGAAGCAATCCTTGCAAAGATTATGGATTTGGTAAAAGCAAATAAGCTTAAAGAAATTTCCGATGCACGTGACGAAACAGGGCTTGACGGCTTTAAGCTTACGCTTGATTTAAAGAGAGGCACTGACCCTGACGCACTTATGCTCAAGCTCTTTAAGCTGACACCCTTAGAGGACAGCTTTGCCTGCAACTTTAACCTTTTAATTGACAATGTCCCAAGAGTTCTCGGAGTAAAACAAATTCTTGATGAATGGGTGAAATTCCGCAGCGGCTGTATTAAAAATTCACTCAAATTTGATATTGATAAAAAGTCGGAAAAGCTGCACCTTTTAACAGGTCTTAAAAAGATTTTGATGGACATTGACAAGGCAATTTCAATTATCCGTCACACAGAAAAAGAAGAGGATGTTATTCCGAACCTGATGTCCGGCTTTGAAATTGACAAGCTTCAGGCAGAGTATATTGCAGAGATTAAGCTTCGTAACCTTAACAAGGAATATATTTTAAACCGCACTGCCGAGATTGAGCATCTGATTGAGGAAATTGATGAGCTTAACCGCATTTTAGCAAGTGACAAAGAGGTTAAAAAGCTTATAGCAAGGCAGCTTACTCAAATAGCGAAAAAGTACGGGCAGGACAGAAGAACTAAGCTTGTTGAAAGCGGCGAAATTGAGGAATACAATGTTGAAAACTTTATTGACGATTATCCACTCACGCTATTTGTAACACGTGAGGGCTATATTAAGAAGGTATCGGCAGTTTCGCTTCGTTCCACCACCTCAGAGCATAAGCTAAAAGAAGGCGATGAGGTTTTGCAGGAATTTGAAACCACCAATAAGGCTGAAATTATCTTCTTTACTGACAAATGCACAGTTTACAAAGCTCATGCTTATGATATACCGGATTCCAAGGTAAGTGCACTCGGTGAATATGTTCCGGGGCTTTTAGGCTTTGAGGACGGTGAAAAGCTACGCTATACAGTAATTGCAAATGACTACAGTGGCTTTATGCTCTTTGCCTTTGCAAATGGTAAAATGGCAAAGGTCGAGCTTAATAATTACCAGACTAAGTCAAACCGCAAGCGACTTATAGGTGCTTACTCCGACAAGTCCGAAATACGCAGTATACTCTATCTTCCGGAGGATTCAGAGGTTGTGGCTTTTGCCGATAACAACAAGGTCATAGCTGTTGATACTTCTAATATTCCTTTAAAATCTACCAAGTCTACACAGGGTGTGCAGGTTATGAAGATAACCAAAAAGGGTGCAACACTTGTGCGTACAGTTCTCGCAAAGGACAGCGGACTTGATAATTTAAAGCACTATAAGGCAAAAAATATTCCTGCTGCAGGCTCTTTCCTGCGAAGTGAGGACACACAAATGTCTATGTTTTAACGGAGGTCGTTTATGGAAAAGATAAATATTCTCGGAACTCATGTTGACAAGGTAACAAACAGCGAGGCTGTGGACAAAATTATGTCAATGCTTAATGAAAGCGGAAATCACGCTGTCTTTACCCCTAATTCAGAAATTATTCTGATGGCTTATAAAGATGAAGAATTTTGTGCAATTTTAAATTCAGCAGACCTTTTAACCGCAGACGGTATCGGAGTTGTGTATGCATCACGTATTTTGAAAAACCCTGTCCCCGAGCGGGTGGCAGGCTATGATATGGCATGCAGTGTTATTGACAGAATTGCAGAAACGGGACACAGGCTCTATCTTTTTGGAGGTAAGCCGGGAGTTGCGGAGCAGGCAGAAGAAAAGCTTAAAGAAAAGTATCCTCTTTTAAACATCGTCGGAACACACAACGGTTACTTTACACCTGACGAGGTTGACTCAATCATTGATGATATTAACCAAAGCGGTGCTGATTTAGTTTTTGTTTGTCTCGGTGCACCAACTCAGGAAAAATGGATTGCAGCAAACAGAAATAAACTAAGCTGTCACGTAATGATGGGCATTGGCGGAAGTCTTGATGTTTTTGCCGGTATCGTAGAACGGGCACCGGATATTTGGTGCAAAATGGGCCTTGAATGGCTTTACAGGCTTATTAAGGAGCCTTGGCGAATTGGCAGAATGATGGCTCTTCCGAAATTCGGTCTGACCGTTCTCTTTAAGGGAAAAAGATATAAAAGGGGAAATAAAAATGGGTAAACTGATAGCAATTGACGGAGTTGATGCAAGCGGTAAGCAGACGCACACCGAGCTTTTGGCAGATTATTTAGTGTCTAAGGGCTATAAGGTACGCAGACTTTCCTTTCCGATGTATGATAATCCATCATCAACTCTTGTTAAAATGTACTTATCCGGAGAATTAGGAAAAAATGCAGATGATGTTGATGCATACTGTGCTTCAACCCTTTTTGCTGCCGACCGATTTGCAACATACAGAAGCGATTGGAAAGCCGATTATGATGATGCTGATACTATCATCATTGCTGACAGATATGTTTCTTCAAATATGATTCATCAGGCAAGTAAAATTGATGATACCAAAGAAAAGGACAAATTTTTGGAGTGGCTTTTTGACTTTGAATTTAAGCTCTATAAGCTGCCGCAGCCGGACATCACAATTTTCCTTGATATGCCTCCGGAATACGGCAGGATTTTAATGCAGAACCGCGATAACAAGTTTTCCGGCGAAAAGGAGCTTGATATTCACGAAAGTGACTTTTCATATCTTGAAAAGAGCTACCAAAACGCAAAATATGTTTCTGAAAAGTTTGGCTGGCAGCACATCTTGTGCGTGAAGGACAATAAAATCAGAACAATTGAAGATATTCAGGCGGAAATTATAGGTCTTATTGAAAAATAACTCTTCGTGGTGTAGCAAAATGTGCACTCCCAAAACGGCTGTAGCAAAATGCAATTCATTTTTCTGCAGCCGTTTTAATATAAAAAGCTCCGAACTATAGTCCGGAGCTTTTTATATTAAATTTATTAATTACACTAACTCAAGAATTGCCATTGGAGCAGCGTCACCACGACGTGGGCCTGTCTTTAAAATTCTTGTGTAACCACCGTTTCTGTCTGCATACTTAGGAGCAATTTCATTGAAAACCTTTGTTACAACGTCTTCCTTTGTAATGAACTCCAAAGCTTGACGGCGAGAGTGCAATGTGTTTGTCTTACCGAGAGTAATCATCTTTTCAGCCAAACTCTGAGCTTCTTTAGCTCTTGTTAATGTTGTTTCAACTCTTCCATTCTCCAAAAAGCTTGTTACCAAGTTTCTGAGGAGTGCCATTCTCTGGTCGGTAGGAAGATTTAACTTTCTTGTACCCATTAACAATTCCTCCTTTTCTATCCGGGAAAATCAGTCTTCTTCTTCTTTTAAAGCCAAACCTAAAGCATGCAGCTTATACTTAACTTCATCAAGCGACTTTCTTCCGAGGTTTCTGACCTTCATCATTTCCTCTTCTGACTTGTTCGCAAGATCCTCTACCGTATTGATACCGGCACGCTTTAAGCAGTTGTATGAACGAACTGAAAGATCGAGGTCCTCGATTGACATTTCCAGAACCTTTTCCTTCTTGCTCTCTTCCTTTTCCTTGACAATTTCAGTGTTCTTTGCGTCCTCTGAAAGGTCAACGAACAGCATCAAGAGATCGTTCATTATCTTAGCGGCTAAGCTAACAGCCTCATCGGGCTTTGTTGTTCCGTTGGTAGTAACCTCAACAGTGAGCTTTTCTCTGTCTGTATTGCTGCCAACTCGTGTATTTTCAACAGTATAATTAACCTTTTTAACCGGGGTGAAGATAGAATCCACAGGGATTACTCCAACCGGCGGCTGAAGCATCTGCTTATTCTTCTCTGCGGAAATATATCCGCGTCCCTTTGCAATGGTGATTTCCATATACAGTCTTGCATCTTCATTTAAAGTTGCAATGTGTAAATCCGGATTAAAGATTTCTACGTCTGCATCAGCAGTGATATCAGCAGCAGTAACCTCACAAGCACCCTTTGCCTCAATATATACTGTTTTCGGTGAGTCAGAATGTAATTTAAGTGCAAGCTTTTTGATGTTAAGAATAAGTTCCGTTACATCTTCCTTTACACCCGGAACAGTTGAAAATTCGTGCTGAACTCCGTCAATCTTGACCGATGTTGCTGCAGCACCCGGAAGTGATGACAGCAAAATTCTGCGTAGTGAATTTCCGATAGTTGTGGCATAACCACGCTCTAATGGTGTTACTTCAAAAACACCAAAGTTTCCTGTTAAAGATTTACATTCTATATTGGGCTTTTCCATTTCTATCATCGTATCGAACCCTCCTTCACATATTCATGTTACTTATCCACTTACCGAGGGTAAAACATTTATTACTTAGAATACAACTCGACGATCAGGTGTTCCTCAACCTCGTAATCAATATCTTCACGAGTTGGAAGTGCAATTACCTTACCGCTTTGAGTATTCTTGTCCATGTCTAACCACTTTGGTACAGCTCTTGAAGCATTAGCCTCAGCTATATCCTTCATTCTCTGTGAAGCCTTGCTCTTCTCGCGAAGTGCAACAGTATCGCCTGTCTTTACGATGTATGAAGGAATATCTACCTTCTTACCGTTTACGAGAATGTGTCCGTGGTTTACGATTTGTCTTGCTTCCCTTCTTGTGTTAGCAAGTCCTAATCTGAAAACTACGTTATCAAGTCTTGTTTCAAGAATTGATAACAGCTCTTCACCTGTAATACCGTGCTTTTTGGTAGCCATTACATAGTACTTTCTGAACTGCTTCTCCAAAACGCCGTATATAAACTTAACCTTCTGCTTTTCATTTAACTGCAAACCATATTCAGACTGTTTCTTTCTGCTCTTATTTGGGTTCTTGTTTGATGATTTATGAATACCCATAACAGCAGGCTCAATTCCTAAAGTTCTGCATCTCTTCAGAACCGGTTGCATATTTCTAGCCATTTAAATTCCTCCTTTTACTTTTAATTACAATGATAAATCAAACTCTTCTTCTCTTAGGCGGTCTGCAGCCGTTGTGAGGGATTGGAGTTACGTCTTTAATCATTGTAACCTCAAGACCTGCAGCCTGAAGTGCACGGATTGCAGCTTCACGACCGGCACCCGGTCCCTTAACATAAACCTCAACGGTTTTAAGGCCGTGTTCCATAGCAGCCTTTGCTGCTGTCTCTGCTGCTGTCTGTGCAGCAAACGGAGTGCTCTTCTTAGAGCCGCGGAAGCCTAAGCCACCGGCTGAAGCCCAAGAAAGTGCATTACCGTTAACATCAGTGATAGTAACGATAGTGTTGTTGAAAGTTGAGCGGATATGAGCAGCTCCCTTTTCAATATTCTTCTTAACACGCTTTGTACGTGTAGTTCTTTTTGCTACTTTTGCCATTGCTTAGTACCTCCTTTACTTCTTTTTGTTAGCCATTGTTCTGGCCGGACCTTTTCTTGTCCTTGCGTTGTTCTTAGTGTTCTGACCACGTACAGGAAGTCCCTTTCTATGACGAACACCTCTGTAACAACCGATTTCCATAAGTCTCTTGATGTCAAGAGATACCTGTGTTTTAAGCTCACCTTCAACTGTGTAGTTGTTGCTGATTGCTTCTCTTAACTTGTTTACTTCATCTTCTGTCAAGTCCTTAACTCTTGTGTCAGGATTAATATTGTTTTCCTTTAAGAGCTTCTGTGATGTCTTAAGACCGATACCGTAGATATAAGTTAAACCGATTTCAACTCTTTTTTCTCTTGGTAAGTCAACACCTGCTATTCTAGCCATTATTACACCTCCACTTAGCATAAATCTCACAATTTTTATATTATAAGCAGTTAAAGCCTCACCCTCTGGTGCAGCCGCACTTTAGCTGCTGATAACAACTTTTTTACCTTGGCAGGATTTACTCCTGCAAAATTGTGATAACCAAACATATACATTTTGATTTCATTTAAAATTATGGATTGCGGTTTTTCCGCTGTAAATTTTAAAGTTTGAAATCAGCCTTGTTTCTGTTTATGTTTCGGGTTCTCACAAATAACCATTATTTTGCCTTTGCGTTTAATGATTTTGCATTTCTCGCAAATAGGCTTAACTGATGGACGTACTTTCATTTACGTTACCTCCTTATTTAGATCCCCAAAGTGACTCTTTGTTTATTTAGATCTCCAAGTGATTCTGCCTCTTGTCAGGTCATATGGCGACATTTCAATTGTCACCTTATCACCCGGAAGAATCTTAATGAAGTTCATTCGGAGCTTGCCTGAAATGTGTGCCAAAATCTGATGGCCATTTTCAAGCTCAACCTTAAACATAGCATTGGGCAGGGTTTCTACAACCGTACCCTCTAATTCTAAAACATCTTCCTTTGCCAATGTTACTACCTCCCTAAAATATCAAAAACCATCTTCTAAAATTCTGCCAAAGCTTTCCTGACCGCCGAATCTGAAAGATTTTCAAAATCGAGCTGCAAAACCTTATTGGTTTTATTGATATGCTTCAGCTTTTTCTTTTTAGGCTTTGAAATCCGCCTTGTATCACCGTCTGTCAGATACACATACCCGTCTTCTGCCTTGACAACAAGGAACAGCATTCCTTTATCTTTTCCGGCACGGGAATATACCAGACTTCCTTTTGTAATATCCATCTTGCAGCCCTCACTCACAGCGTCAGTATTTCACATTCGCCTTTGGTTATCAGGATTGTGTTTTCGTAGTGAGCTGATAAGCTTCCGTCCTCTGTTTCGACTGTCCAGTCGTCATCCAGCACAACTACATCATAATCTCCGGCATTAACCATCGGTTCAACAGCAATTGTCATTCCTGCTGCAAGCCTTGTACCCTTTCCTCTTTTGCCGAAATTCGGCACATTCGGGTCCTCGTGCAGATGCTTACCGATACCGTGACCTACCAGGTCACGCACAACGGAATAACCGTTAGACTCAACATATTCCTGAATAGCCGCTGATACATCTCCTACCTTAGCTCCGTGAGTTGCATACTTAATTCCTCTAAAGAAGCTCTCTTTTGTAACATCGATGAGCCGCTGTGCCTCAGCAGAAATTTTTCCGACTGCGAAGGTTCTTGCAGCATCTCCATGGTAGCCGTTTTTGCAGGCACCCATGTCGATGCTGATTATATCTCCCTCTTTAAGCACAACATCCTTTGACGGAATTCCGTGAACCACCCAGCTGTTGGGTGAAGCACATATGCTTCCCGGAAAGCCGTTATAATGTAGGAAAGACGGTGTAGCACCCTGTTTTTTTATAAAGTCATAAGCAATTTTATCAAGTTCAAGAGTCGAAACTCCCGGCTTTATATGTTTTTCAATTAACTTCAATGCATCGCCTGTAATTTTTCCTGCTTCACGCATTTTTTCAATTTCAGACTTTGATTTAATAGTAATCATTTTTGCTCCTACTTTACAAGTCCAAGTGCTTTGCTGACAGCCGCATTAGTCTGGTCAACAGTTCCTGAACTGTCTACAGTGACAACCATTCCTTTGGATGCGTAGTAATCCTTAATTGGCTCAGTTTGTTCATGATAAACCTTCATACGGTTTCTGATAGTTTCCTCATTGTCATCAGCACGCTGAATAATCTCGCCGCCGCATACACATTTTCCTGTTGCCGGAACCGGCTTATTCTTAATGTGATACGGAGTTCCGCAAGCCTTACACTCTCTTCTTCCGGTAAGTCTTTCAATGATTACTTCGTCGTCAACTTCAAGTGAAAGAACCTTGTCAACCTCAACACCGGAAGCTGTAAGAGCCTCAGCCTGTGCAATAGTTCTCGGGAAACCATCCAGAATAAATCCGTTTTTGCAGTCCTCCTGAGATAATCTGTCCTTAACAATACCAACGACAACCTCATCAGGTACTAATTTACCCTCATCAATATACTGTTTTGCCAGCTTACCGAGCTCAGTACCTTCTCGCATAGCAGCTCTTAACATAACACCTGTCGAAATAGTTTCAATACCAAACTGTTTCGTTAATACCTCAGCCTGAGTTCCTTTTCCGGCCCCTGGAGGTCCAAGTAGTATAAGCTTCATACATTTGCCGCCTTTCTTAAATTATCCCAAGAATCCCTTGTAGTTTCTCATAACCATCTGTGATTCTATCTGTCTTACAGACTCAAGTGCAACACCCTCCATAATAAGGAGTGAGGTACCGCCAAGCTGCAGACCCGGAATTCCGAATACTGCACCGACAACTACAGGCAGGATTGCGACAATTCCGAGGAAAATCGCACCTGTTAAGTTAAGTCTTTGTGCAACCTTTGCGATATAATCACTTGTTGGCTTACCCGGTCTGTAGCCCGGGATATATCCGCCCGACTTCTTCATATTGTTAGCCATTTCAATCGGATTGAACTGAATAGCTGAATAGAAATATGTGAAGAAGATAATGAGCAGGAAGTAGAGTACTGAATAAACAGCATCTGTCCATGCCGGACCGTAGCCTGCTGTTAAGCAGCCTAAAATTCTCCAGCCCAAGCCTGCTGTTGGAAGATTTCCGCTTGATGCAAGTCTTACGATTGTTGCAGGGAAAGCCATAATGCTTGATGCAAAGATAATTGGCATAACTCCGCCCATAACAACCTTAATCGGGATGTTTGTGCTCTGTCCGCCGTACATCTTTCTGCCTACAACTCTTTTTGCATACTGAACAGGAATTCTTCTCTCCGCTGTATCAAACAGTACAACCAGCACAATTGCTGCAATAGCAACAATTGCTATACCTGCTGCAAGAATAATGTTACCCATTGTTCTTACACCGCTTGCCAGGAGGTTATTATAAATTGTAATAATTCCTGACGGGATACTTGAAATGATACCTGCGAAGATTATCAGCGAAACACCATTTCCAATACCCTTTTCTGTAATCTGTTCACCAAGCCATACGATGAAAGCTGTACCTGCTGTGAAGGTCAGTGTGATGATAAAGAATGTCAGCACACCTTCGTTCTGAATAGCGGTCATCTTGTTTTCAACACCGATGTTGTGAAGAGTTACATAAAGTCCTGCACCCTGTACGAATGCAAGGATAATACCTAAATATCTGGTAATTTTGTTTAATTTCTTTCTGCCCTCTAAGCCTTCTTTAGCAAGTCTTTCAAGAGCAGGAATTGCAACAGCTAAAAGCTGCACAATAATTGATGCGTTGATGTATGGTGATACACCAAGTGCCATAACGGTTGCGTTTGAGAACGCACCACCTGTAAATACGTTAAACAGCGAGAAAAGGTCTGTTCCGTTACCCATAAAGGCCTTCATAGCCTCTGCTGATAAAAACGGAACCGGAATGTGGGCACCGAATCTGAAAACTACCATCATCGCAAGTGTAAACCACAATCTTTTTCTCAGGTCCGGAATCTTAAAAGCATTTCTAATTGTATTAAACATTAGATCACCTCTGCCTTTCCACCGGCCTTTTCAATCTTTTCCTTAGCTGATGCTGAATAATTTGCTACCTTTACGTTAAGGCTCTTTGTCAATTCGCCTCTTCCAAGAATCTTAACACCGTCAAGTGTCTTGGAAATAATTCCGGCTTCCTTTAAAGTTTCAGCAGTTACCTCTGTTCCGTTTTCGAATTTCTCCAAAACTTCAACGTTAATTGTAACGTACTGCTTAGCAAATATATTCGTAAATCCTCTCTTAGGCAAGCGTCTGTATAATGGCATCTGACCACCTTCAAAGCCCGGTCTTACACCGCCGCCTGAACGAGCCTTCTGACCCTTATGACCTTTACCTGAAGTTTTACCAGTTCCTGAACCGATACCTCTGCCCACTCTCTTAACAGCAAACCTTGAACCCTCTGAAGGCTTAAGTTCGTCTAGTCTCATTTGCTACACCTCCTTCTTGTCAATTTACCTTTAGTTCTCCTCAACCTCTACAAGATGAGAAACCTTGTTTATCATACCTCTTATCTGAGGAGTATCGTTGTGTTCTTTAACATCTCTGATTTTCTTTAGTCCTAGAGCTGCTACAGTTGCAATCTGGTCTTTTTTGCATCCAATTGTGCTCTTTACTAATTTAACCTTTAACATAATGCTACGCCTCCTTAACCTACGATCTGGTCAACGTCCTTGCCGCGAAGCTTTGCAACAGCATCAGCTTCCTTTAAGCCAGCAAGACCGGCAATTGTAGCCTTAACAACGTTTTTCTTGTTGTTTGAACGCAGGCATTTTGTTCTAATATCCTTAATTCCGGCAAGCTCAACAACTGCTCTTACTGCACCGCCGGCAATAACTCCGGTACCTTCCTTGGCAGGCTTTAAAAGTACGCGTCCTGCACCGAATTCACCGATAGTTTCGTGTGTTATTGTTGTATCCTTTAAAGCAACGGTGATCATATTCTTTTTAGCATCTTCAATACCCTTTCTGATAGCGTCCGGGATTTCAGCAGCCTTACCTGTTCCGCAGCCTACATGACCGTTGCCGTCGCCGACTACCATCAATGCTGAGAAACGCATTGTTCTACCGCCCTTTACAGTCTTAGAAACACGATTAATTTCAACCAACTTCTCCTGTAAGTCGAGAGTTGATGCATCTATTCTTTCAGCCACAAGTTTTTCCTCCTTTAATTAGAATTCCAAGCCGCCTTCTCTTGCACCTTCTGCAAGAGCTGCAACTCTACCGTGATATACGTATCCGCCTCTGTCGAATACAACGGCCTTAATGCCTTTTTCCAAAGCCTTTTTAGCAACGAGATTTCCTACTGCCTTTGCAGCTTCAATGTTTCCGCCGTAGCCTGTAAAGTCTTTGTCCATGCTTGAAGCACTAACTAAGGTGATACCCTTTGTGTCATCAATTATCTGAGCATAAATATGATTTAAGCTTCTGTAAACGTTCAGACGAGGTCTCTCCGCATTGCCGGAGATGTTCTTTCTGACTCTCAGATGACGTTTCATTCTTGCAACATTACTATTTTTCTTGTTTATCATTTAAGAACACTCCTTTCTATTATTTCTTCTTAGCTCCCGCTTTACCTTCTTTGCGTCTGATAACCTCATCAACATACTTAATACCTTTACCCTTATATGGCTCCGGCATTCTGTATTCTCTGATTTTAGCAGCAACCGCACCAACACGTTCCTTGTTTGCACCCTTAACAAAAATCTTGTTAGGAGCCGGAACTTCAATTGTGATACCTTCTTCAGCTTCATACTCAACCGGATGTGAATAACCAAGGCTCAGTACGAGCTTCTTGCCCTGCATCTGTGCTCTGTAACCAACACCGTTGATTTCAAGCTCTTTTGTAAAGCCCTGAGTAACACCAACTACCATGTTGTTTACCAAAGTTCTTGTCAGACCATGAAGAGCCTTGTGCATCTTCTGCTCTGACGGACGTTCAACGATGATTTCGTTGTTTTCGTTCTTAATAATCATATCAGCATGAAGTGTTCTTGAAAGGGTTCCGTTAGGGCCCTTAACTGTAACTTCGTTGCCTTCGCCTATTGTCACGGTAACACCAGCCGGTACCGGGATAGGCATTTTACCTATTCTTGACATAGTTTTTCCTCCTTAAAAATTTTCAAATTCTGTGCTTTCAGGAAATAACACAAAACGTTTATCTTACCAGACAAATGCGAGAACTTCGCCGCCGATGTGCAGCTTGCGAGCTTCCTTGTCTGTCATAATACCTTTTGAAGTTGAGATGATTGCAATTCCCAGTCCCTTCAAAACTCTTGGAAGTTCATCAGCCGGAGCATACATTCTAAGACCAGGCTTAGACACTCTCTTAATTCCGCTGATAACCTTTTCCTTGTTTGCACTGTACTTAAGTGTTACTCTTATAACACCCTGCTTTCCGTCCTCAATAATCTGGTAGCCCTTAATGTAACCTTCGTTATTCAGGATTTCAGCAATAGCTTTTTTCATATTTGACGCAGGAATGTCAACTGTCTCATGCTTTGCAGTGTTTGCATTTCTGATACGAGTAAGCATATCTGCGATTGGATCAGTTATTTGCATTATATTTACCTCCTTCCGAAATATATCGGGAATCGATTGTTTTACCTATATACCGTAGCTTACGAGGCGTAACTTCCTTCCGCCTCCTGCGGTTTACCAACTTGCTTTCTTAACGCCGGGAATCTGACCCTTGTAAGCCAGTTCTCTGAAGCAGATACGGCAAATACCGAACTTTCTCAGGTATGCGTGAGGTCTGCCGCAGATTTTGCATCTTGAATAGCTCTGAGTTGAATGCTTAGGCTTTCTCTGTTGTTTAACAACCATAGATCTTTTTGCCATAATTCTTTTCCTCCTTATCAGCTACGAACAAATGGAGCACCCATCAGGCTTAAAAGCTCACGGGCTTCTTCATCGGTTTTTGCAGTTGTTACCATGATAATATCCATACCTCTGATTTTATCAATCTTATCGTAGTCAATTTCCGGGAAGATAAGCTGTTCTTTAATACCTAAAGAATAGTTACCTCTTCCGTCAAATGAATTAGGATTAATTCCCTTAAAGTCACGTACACGAGGTAGTGCTATGCTGAACAATCTGTCTAAGAACTCATACATCTTTTCAGCTCTTAATGTTACCTTACATCCAATGTTCATGCCTTCCCTTAACTTGAAGTTAGCAACTGACTTTCTTGCTTTTGTAATAACAGGCTTCTGACCTGTGATTAATGCCAGGTCGTTCATAGCTGCTTCGATAACCTTCGGGTTTTCCTTAGCATCTGACATACCGATGTTAATTACAATCTTTTCAAGCTTCGGAATCTGCATTGTGCTCTTATATCCAAACTTTGACATAAGTGCCGGTGCAACTTCGTTTTTATATTTTTCATGCATTCTTGACATTGTCTGTTTTGCCTCCTTCCGTATAATTAGTCGTTAAATACTTCTTCACATTTCTTGCAGTATCTTACCTTTGAACCGTCCTCTAAAATTTTAACGCCGGTTCTTGCAGCCTTACCGCACTTTGAGCAAACTCTTAAAACGTTTGAAGCGTCGATAGCAGCTTCCTTTGAAATGATGCCGCTTTCCTGACCCTGCATTCTGGCCTTCTGATGCTTCTTAACTACAGCAACGCCTTCAACAACTACCTTTCCTGTTTCAGGATAAGCTGTTAAAATCTTGCCTTCCTTGCCCTTATCTTTACCGGAGATAACTTTTACGATATCACCGCGTTTTACATGCATTTTCTTCATCGTATTTTACCTCCTATTACAGAACTTCCGGAGCCAATGACAATATCTTCATATAATCCTTATCACGAAGCTCTCTTGCAACAGGTCCGAATATACGAGTACCTCTTGGGTTCTTGTCATCCTTAACAATTACTGCTGCATTTTCGTCAAATCTTATATAAGAACCGTCGCTACGTCTTGACTCTTTTACTGTTCTTACTACAACAGCCTTTACAACGTCACCTTTTTTAACAACGCCACCCGGTGTTGCCTTCTTAACAGAACAGATGATTTCATCGCCTACAGCTGCGTATCTCTTCTTAGAACCGCCCATAACACGAATACACATAACTTCTTTAGCGCCTGTGTTATCGGCAACTTTTAAGCGTGTCTGTTGTTGTATCATGTTCTTTCCTCCTTCCGGCAAGTAGAATTACTGTGCCTTCTCAACAATTTCAACCAATCTCCATCTCTTATCCTTAGACAGAGGTCTTGTTTCCATAACCTTAACCTTATCGCCGATTCCGCAAGCATTTTCTTCGTCATGTGCCTTCAGCTTATAGGTCTTCTTTACAACTTTACCATAAAGCGGATGCTTTACGCTTTCTTCAATAGCAACAACGATTGTCTTATCCATCTTGTCGCTGATTACTTTTCCGATTTTGGTCTTACGAGTATTTCTCTCCACTGTAAGGTCCTCCTTTCATACAATTAAATGTATCTGACTCATACCGATCATTATATTGCAGAATCCTCTAATTCTCTTTCATGAATGATGGTCTTTATACGAGCGATAGTTTTCTTAACCTCAGCAATTTTCTTTGGGTTGTCAAGCTGATTGATTGCATGCTGGAATCTCAGGTTGAAAAGTTCCTGCTTCAACTCAGCAAGCTTTGTCTGAAGCTCTTCTGTTCCGAGTTCTCTCAGTTCAGTTACTTTCATTCTTATTCACCATCCTTCTCTTCACGCTTTACGAATTTACACTTTACCGGAAGCTTGTGCATAGCAAGACGCAGAGCTTCTCTTGCGGTTTCTTCTGAAACGCCGCCGATTTCGAACATAACTCTGCCCGGCTTAACAACTGCTACCCAGTACTCCGGAGAACCCTTACCTGAACCCATTCGTGTTTCAGCAGGCTTCTGTGTGATTGGCTTATCCGGGAATATTTTGATCCATACCTGACCGCCACGCTTTGTATATCTTGTCATAGCGATACGGGCTGCTTCAATCTGTCTTGAAGTAATCCAGCTTGGCTCTAATGCCTGTAAGCCATACTCGCCGTTTGATACAACGTTGCCGCGTGTTGCCTTACCCTTCATTCTGCCACGCATTACTTTTCTGTATTTTACTCTCTTAGGTAATAACATTATTTGTTGCCTCCCTTCGCTTTACGTTCCGGTCTTGGCTTTCTCGGCTGTCTTTCTTCTCTCTTGGATGCAGACTCAGCTAAAACCTCGCCCTTGTAGATCCAAACCTTAACACCGAGTATACCGTAGGTTGTTGCAGCTTCTGCAAAACCGTAGTCAATATCAGCTCTTAATGTCTGAAGCGGAATAGTACCTTCATGATACTGCTCTGTTCTTGCGATTTCAGCACCGCCAACACGGCCTGATACAGCAGTCTTGATACCCTTGATACCGCATCTCATAGCTCTGCCCATAACCTGCTTCATAGCACGTCTGAAAGAAATTCTCTTTTCAAGCTGTGCAGCAATGTTTTCAGCAACAAGCTGTGCGTTTGTATCAGGATTCTTAACTTCCATAATGTTTACGTTAACTGTTCTGCCTGTCATCTTTTCAAGCTGAGCCTTCAACTTGTCGATTTCAGCACCGCCCTTACCAATTACAAAGCCCGGCTTTGCAACGTACAGTGTAACGTATACCTTGTTCTGCTTTCTTTCTATGACAGTCTTTGCAATTCCTGCGTCATAGCAAGCCTTTTTGACAAACTTTCTTATATTATAATCTTCAACCAACTGGTCTCCGAATTCCTTTTTACCGGCAAACCACTTAGAATCCCAGTCTTTAATAACACCGACTCTAAGACCGTGCGGATTAACTTTTTGTCCCATAGGATTAACCTCCTTTTTAGATTATTCTTTTTCCTTCAATACTAAAGTGATATGGCTTGTTCTCTTCAAAATTCTGAATGCTCTGCCCTGTGCTCTTGGCTGTACTCTCTTAAGAGTAGGTCCCTGAGTTGCGTAGCATTCTGCAACATAAAGCTTTGATGCGTCCATAGCGAAGTTGTTTGTTGCATTAGCCATAGCTGACTTCAATAATTTTTCCAGAATTTCGCTGGCTGCCTTTGGTGTATTCTTTAAGATACCCATTGCATAACCTGCATCCTTGCCTCTTATAAGGTCAAGTACTATTTTAACTTTTCTCGATGATATACGAGCATATTTTACACTAGCGCGTGCTTCCATAAATGGAATCCTCCTTTCAAGTTTTAGGATTTATATTTTTTAATATAAGTTCATAAAACATATTCGTCTATAGCCTGGCACGAGGAGTTCGTACCGGGCCTTTATTCAAATTGTTTTAATTATCTGGATGTCTTGGCTCCAACGTGACCCTTAAATGTTCTTGTAGGAGCAAATTCGCCCAATCTGTGTCCTACCATGTCCTCGCTGATGAATACCGGAACATGCTTTCTGCCGTCGTGAACAGCGATTGTATGTCCAACCATCTCAGGGAAGATTGTAGAAGCTCTTGACCAGGTCTTGATAACCTTTTTCTCGTTTGCAGCGTTCATTGCGTCAATTCTCTTCATTAAACGCTCTTCCACGAAAGGTCCTTTTTTAAGTGATCTACCCATTATGAATTCCTCCTTTATTATTTAGCGTTTCTTCTCTTAACGATAAACTTATCAGTCTTATTCTTATGCTTTCTTGTCTTAAGACCAAGAGCTGGCTTACCCCAAGGAGTAACCGGTGCTGGACGACCGATAGGAGATTTACCTTCACCACCGCCGTGCGGGTGATCGTTCGGGTTCATTACAACGCCTCGTACAGTCGGTCTCCAACCCATATGACGCTTTCTACCTGCTTTACCGATAGAAATGTTTTCATGCTGCTGATTTCCGATCATACCGATTGTTGCCTTACATTCAAGACGAACCATTCTAACTTCGCCTGAAGGAAGTCTAACCTGTGCATACTTACCTTCCTTAGCCATAAGCTGTGCAGATGTGCCGGCTGAACGAACAAGCTGTGCACCCTTGCCAGGATAAAGCTCAATGTTGTGGATAAGAGTACCAACAGGGATATCCTTTAAGAATAATGCGTTACCCGGCTTAATATCAGCACCTGTACCTGACTCAACGATGTCTCCGTCTGTCAAGCCCTGTGGAGCGATGATGTAAGCCTTAGTTCCGTCTTCATACTGAAGGAGTGCGATGTTAGCTGAGCGGTTCGGATCGTACTCGATGCCGATAACTGTTGCCTGCATTCCGTCCTTCTGTCTCTTGAAGTCGATAATTCTGTATTTTCTTCTGTTACCGCCGCCTCTGTGACGAACAGTAATTCTACCATATGAATTTCTACCTGCGTTCTTTTTCTTAGAAGCCAATAGTGAACGTTCCGGTTCAAACTTTGTGATTTCAGCAAAGTCGGAAACTGTCATATGTCTTCTTGCAGGAGAGGTAGGCTTATAACTTTTGATAGCCATTTTACTTTCCTCCTATTTCTCTAAATTACATATCAAAGAACTCAATAGTCTTTGAACCCTTAGCCAGGGTTACGATAGCCTTCTTATAAGAAGCTCTTCTGCCTTCATAGCGGCCCATTCTTTTAAGCTTGCCTGTAACGTTGATTGTGTTAACAGCTGCAACCTTAACTCCAAAAACTTCTTCAACAGCTTTCTTAATCTCTACCTTATTAGCAGATGTAGGTACTTCAAAGGTATACTTTTTGATTTCGTTACCTTCTCTGTCGAATACAACCTCCATGCTGCGTTCAGAGATGATTGGCTTTCTGATGATATCGTGTGCGAATTTCATTATAGAAGCACCTCCTCAATCTTAGCCACAGCTTCTTTTGAGATAACGAACTTGTCATGCTTTAAGATTTCGTAAGTGTTTAATACATCTACATAAGTAGGAGTAACACCCTTGATGTTTCTTGCTGACTTATAAACGTTTTCATCACACTGAGCTGTAACGATTAATGCCTTTGAGTCAATTTCCATACCCTTAAGCATTTTAGCGATTGTTGCAGTCTTGATTTCATCCATCTTCAAGTCTTCAACAACAAAAATTTCATAAGCTTCATATTTAGCAGCCAAAGCAGATTTAAGTGCAATCTTTTTCAGCTTTCTGTTAATGTTATATCTGTAATCACGAGGCTTAGGTCCAAGAGCTACGCCACCGCCTGTCCACTGCGGAGCACGGATACTTCCCTGTCTTGCACGACCTGTGCCTTTCTGTCTCCAAGGCTTGATACCGCCGCCACGTACTTCTGTACGAGTTTTAGTAGACTGAGTGCCTTGTCTTTGATTTGCGAGATAGTTAGTAACTACCGTGTGCAATACTGATTTATTCACCGGGGCGCAGAAAATGCTATCGGAAACTTCCATAGAGCCAGTTTTTACGCCTTCCATGTTATATACAGCAACTGTTGCCATATTTTATTCCTCCTTTCCGAACTCCCTTACGCTTTAACACTGTTTCTGATTGTAACAAGTCCGCCCTTATTGCCAGGGATAGCACCCTTAACGAGAATCAATTCGTTTTCAGCGTCAACCTTAACGATTTCAAGATTCTGAACGGTTACCTTTACAACACCCATATGACCCGGAAGCTTTTTGCCCTTCATAACTCTACCAGGGTTTGAACAAGCTCCCATAGAACCTGAACCTCTGTGGTAGCCTGAACCGTGAGACATTGGACCTCTGTGAAGTCCCCATCTCTTCATAGGACCTGCAAAGCCTTTACCCTTCGAAATGCCTGAAACGTCAACCTTTTCACCGGCTTCAAAGACATCAGCTTTGATTTCATCGCCTACTGAAAGAGCAGAAGTGTCTTCCAATCTGAATTCTCTCAAATACTTCTTGTTAGCAACGTTTGCTTTTGCAAAGATGCCCTTCATTGGCTTGTTAAGTGATTTTTCCTTTACATCACCAAAGCCTACTACAACTGAATTGTAACCGTCTGTTTCAACAGTCTTTGACTGAACAACTGTGCAAGGGCCAGCCTTTACGACAGTAACAGGGATTACCTTTCCGTCTTCAGCAAAAATCTGAGTCATACCCAGCTTTGTGCCTAAAATTGCTTTTTTCATTCTTTTCAATCCTTTCTTGTCAGTTATTGGTTCCCGTAAAAGCTGCCGGGAACTTGACCTGCATCATAGCCTTTTGGCTACTGCATTTTTGGGGTCCTGCTTATTTTTGAATTACGTCGAATTCTACGCCAGCAGGCAGGTCGATTTTGAATAACGCTTCCATAGTTTTTGCACCTGGAACAACGATATCAATAAGTCTTTTGTGAGTTCTTCTTTCGAATTGCTCACGAGAATCTTTGTACTTATGAACAGCACGAAGGATTGTGATGACTTCCTTGTCTGTAGGTAGCGGGATAGGACCTGATACCTTAGCACCTGTTCTCTTTGCAATCTCAACAATCTTTTCTGCTGACTGGTCGAGAACTGCGTGATCATAAGCCTTTAACTTGATTCTGATTTTCTGAGTTGCTGCCATGTTTTTTCCCTCCTATAAATTTAATTGGCTTGTGGGCGTATCCTGTACGCTCAACACTTGCACGACAGCCGCAATGTCAGAACAACATTGCCGGGTGTTTCCTATATCACCCAAAATAAAACCCGAACTGCCAAAATCGGCATCCGGGGTGCTTCAAGCCGCAAAAGTACACAACTCAAGCTTATTACAGGGCAGAATACTCCTGTAATGCCTTATACTTTATGCAGCGTGACCTGTCGCCCGGTTTCATGAATCGGACATTCTCCACGGAAAAACCGAACTCATACGGTTCGCAACCTCCCGCTTCATCGTTTGTCAAGTGTCACAACGCTACTATTATATATCAAATATGGCAATTTTTCAAGTGTTTCGGCAAAATTTGTGTTAAAAAATATTTAACAAACTTTATAGAATATTTATAGTATTTTTTGTGCATTTTAACAGGTATAATTTTTATTGCTAGAAATATATCCTGCACTATATTACAATAGGAAGAAAATCGGACAACCTTTAAGCTGTCCGATTTACACTTTCTGTTATTTACATACTATAAACTCAGGCTGTTCCTTTTAAAACATATTCCTTGTTAAATATTAATTGGTATTTTCTATATTCTTACGTCATAAATGTCATATATATCTTACATTACAGCAAAATCTTTCATATTTCCGTTTACATTTTTCTTATTTCGTGGTATACTATTATAGGAAAATTTTTGAAAGAAGGCATCAAAATGAGAAAGACAAAAATAATCTGCACAATCGGTCCTGCAAGCAGTGACGAAGCAGTTTTCACTGAGATGTGCAGGGCAGGCTTAAATGTTGCCCGGCTTAACTTCTCGCACGGAACTCACGCCGAGCATCAGGAAAAAATAGATATGATAAAAAGGGTAAGGGAAAAGCTTAATCTTCCCATTGCCATTATGCTTGATACAAAAGGTCCTGAATACAGAATCAAAACTTTTTCGGGCGGTAAGGTTACTGTAAGGGACGGCGACACCTTCGCCTTTACCACCGACGATGTCGAAGGCGATGAAACACGCGTTTCTGTCAGCTATTCGGGGCTTGTAAATGACCTGCAAATCGGCGACAGAGTACAGGTAAACAACGGACTTGTTATCTTTGAGGTAAAGGAAAAGACCAAAACCGACGCAATATGCGAGGTTATTGTCGGCGGTGAGCTTTCAAACCGCAAGAGTATGAGCTTTCCGAATAAGGTTCTAAATCAGGTGTTTTTAAGCGAACAGGACAAGGAGGATTTACTCTTCGGTATCAAAAATGATATTGACTATGTTGCTGCATCCTTCGTTTCAAGCCGTGATGACATTCATTCTATACGTCAGTTTTTGGACGAAAACGGCGGCAGCGAAATCGGGCTTATCGCAAAAATCGAAAACCGCAACGGCATTGACAATATAGACGGCATCTGCGAGGAATGTGACGGAATTATGATTGCACGTGGTGACTTAGGTGTTGAAGTGCCTTTTGCGGAGCTTCCGTCTATTCAGAAATATATAATCACGAAGTGCCGTATGCTCGGAAAACGCGTTATCACTGCAACAGAAATGCTCGAATCAATGATTTACAATCCACGTCCTACCAGAGCCGAAATCTCGGACGTTGCAAATGCGGTTTATGACGGGACAAGCGTGGTTATGCTGTCGGGTGAATCCGCAGCAGGTAAATACCCTGTCGAAACTGTGCGGACTATGGCACGTATCGTTGAGGAAACCGAACAGCACATTCATTATCAGAAGCGTTTTCATACCGCTGATTTCAAAATCAAAAACCAGCTTGACGCAATCTCTCACGCCACCTGTGGAATGGCTATTGACATTGGTGCAAAGGCAATTGTTGTAAGCTCAATTTCCGGAATGACTGTACGGATGGTGTCACGCTTCCGCTCACCGGTTGACATAATCGGTATGGCTATTAACAAAAAGGTATGGTACAAGCTATCTCTTTCCTGGGGCGTTATCCCGGTACTCAGCGAGCGGTTTGATTCGACAGACGTTCTTTTTTACCACGCACTTCAAAAGGCAAAAGAGGTTTTAAACCTTAAAGAGGGTGACAGCATTGTTATGACCGGCGGAAGAGCCGAGGG
>JAZNIV010000131.1:0-2074 GCA_045577675.1 Clostridia bacterium | reverse complement strand
TGACCGAGCATCATAATAGCCAGCAAAGATGAAAGTATTTTTTTCTTCATTTACTTTTCCTCCTATACATTATATATACAGTTTAATAGTATCACGTTTTATTGCATTTTGTCAAGGTAAAAATGAAAAAAATTACATAATCGGTATAAAAAATAAAAGAATGTAAATACTCTTTGTATAACATAATTTTAACAGAGCTTTAAACGCACCTTGGAAGGATGGTATGAATTTATGGAAAGAAAAAAGAAAAAAGAAGGCGGCGGATTTTATATTGCAATCTGCTGCTGTGTGGTAATAATTGCGGCTGTTGGTTATGCTAACCGGCTTTCTTTAAAGGACGATGTTCAGGAGGAAAGAAATGTGGCGGAAAATGCTCAGGCGACAAAAAGCCCGGAAATACTGCAGGAGACAGAGCCTAAAAGGACTGCTGTTCCTAAGGTAACGCAAACACCGGAGCCGACAGATGAGCCTGTTGCAGCAAATAAAAATGTGCAGGTTGAGGAAGAGCTTCAGTTTAATAGTCCGGTAAAGGGCAAGGTGGTAGAAGAATATTCGGGAGATGATTTGGTGTATAATGAGGCGCTTAAGGATTGGCGTGCACACAGCGGTGTGGATTTTGAGGCAGAGCTTGGTGAACAGGTTGTGTGTAGTGCAAGAGGTGTTGTAGAGCAGGTATTTGATTCAAGTCTTGGCAGATGCGTTATTGTAGACCATCAAAACGGGTTTAAGACTATGTATGCTAATCTTGACGAAAACACGCAGGTAAAGGAAGGCGACGAGGTTGCACAAGGCGATGTGATAGGAGTTGTCGGTAATACTGCTCTTGGTGACAGTACCGATGTTCCGCATCTGCATTTTGAAATGACTAAGCAGGATAAAAATATAAATCCTGTTGAATATTTAGAATAATATGTAATGTAAGAAAATTTTGCGGTGCATCGGAAAAGGGTGTACCGCAGATGTTTTTTTGGAAAAATTGCTGATGTCTGCATATTTTTTACTGAAAAGCATAAAATAATACAGATAAACACTTGACAAATGGAAAAAAATGTGCTAATATAGTTAAGCAGTAAGCGATATCGCGGGGTGGAGCAGTTTGGTAGCTCGTCGGGCTCATAACCCGAAGGCCGCGTGGTCCAAATCCCGTCCCCGCAACCAAATAAGGCAAGTCGAAAGACTTGCCGTTTTTATATGCAAAAATATGAGCACGACGAGCGTAGCTCGTTGGGGTTTGAGATACACCGCTGCCGGTGGCAGATGAAGGTGTTTCTCAAACACTGTAGCGGTCAAAGTTTCAAGTGCCAACGCACGCAGTAAACTTTGGGTACCGCAAGGCGGCACCGAAGGTGATAACCCGAGATAGGAGGGAAAAGGATACCTATAATCAATTAAAAGTATTTCTAAAAAAATGCACCTCTTAAAGCATTTAACTTTTGAGGTGCATATTAAATTTTTAAAATCAATCTTCTATATCAACTAATTTTGCCACAGGAATGTTCAGTACCTCAGCAATTATAAAAAGTGTTTTAAGCGATGGACAAAAGTAACTGTTAGGACCTTCAAGCTGTGCTACGTACCCGGCAGACAAATCACAAGCCTCTGCCAATTCTTCCTGTGTCATACCGCAAAGCTTTCTATAATATGCAATTTTTAATCCAATTTTTATTAAATTCATTTTATATTGACTTTCCAGCATTTCCATCACCTCTTTGCTAATATTATAAACTATTTACAAACTAATTATTATGTGGTAAAATGTAAATATCATTAGGCGATATATAATAAATAATAAGAATGAAATAGTAAATTAGAGGTGTGATATAGTAATATGAAATTATTAATTGCAGGTTCAAGAGGAATAGATACTTTTGATATTTCAAAATATGTTCCACCGGATATTGATACAATAATATCAGGAGGTGCAAGGGGAGTGGATTTAATTGCGGAGAAATTTGCCGACGCACACAGATTATCAAAAATAATACTACGCCCAAAATACAACCTGTATGGAAAAGCTGCACCGCTTAAAAGAAATGAAGAGCTGGTAAAAATGGCGGACAAGGTGCTTGTAATC
>JAZNIV010000130.1:0-5637 GCA_045577675.1 Clostridia bacterium | reverse complement strand
GGTATTCAAAAAATACAATTAAGGCTTTAAGGTACGCAAAGGCAAATGGTGCGACTGTTATCGGAATTACCGACAGTAAAAGCTCACCTGTTGTGGCGGAATCCGAGTTTTGCTTAATTGCCGAAAGTGATGCAACCTCGTTTGTAGACTCTTTGGCAGCACCCTTTAGCGTAATTAATGCACTGATTGTTGCTGTAGGAATGAACAACAAGGAAAAGCTGCAGAATAATCTTGAGAAGCTTGAAAGAATCTGGGACGAATACGAGGTATATGATAAAAAATGATTGATAAAACAGTTGCCGTAATCGGCGGCGGACCTGCCGGAATGATTGCCTGTGGACGACTTAAGGACAGAGTTAAAAAAGTTCTTTTAATTGAAAGAAATCCTTTTTTGGGAAAGAAGCTTAGAATAACCGGCAAAGGAAGATGCAATATAACAAATACGGCTGATATTGAGGATATTATCGGAAATATTCCTACAAACAGCAGATTTTTATACAGTGCTTTATATAGCTTTACGAATGATGATATAGTCAGTCTTTTAAATTCACTTGGTGTTCCGACTAAGGTGGAGCGTGGCGGTCGTGTTTTTCCTGTCAGCGACAATTCAAAGGACGTAGTTGATGCACTAAAGCGTTATGCACTCGGAAAAAATGTTAAGTTAATAAAAGCAAGGGCTACCGGACTTTTGTTAAAGGATGGGAAAGTTTCGGGAGTTAAAACCGATGCCGGAGAGTTTTTAGCCGACAGTGTGATAATAGCAACAGGCGGAAAATCCTATCCGCTTACCGGATCAACCGGTGACGGATATCGTATGGCAGAAAAGATAGGGCATACGGTTGTTACTCCAAAACCGTCGTTAGTTCCGCTTGAAACTGAAGAAAAATGGGTATCAGAGCTGATGGGTCTGTCCCTTAAAAATGTTCAGCTTACTATGTATAATGAAAAAGGTAAAAATGTTTTTACCGATTTTGGCGAGATGCTCTTTACACATTTCGGAATTTCAGGTCCTATTGTTTTGTCAGCGTCCTGTCATTTACAGAAAACCAAAAGTGCAAAAATTTCTATAGATTTAAAGCCGGCACTTGACCCTGCACAGCTTGATAAGCGGATTTGCCGCGATTTTGAGAAATTTAACAAAAAACATCTGCAAAATTCGTTAGATGAACTATTGCCTAAAGCACTTATTCCTGTTATAATAAAGATTGCGGGACTTGATCCTCATAAAGAGGTTTCTAATATTACAAAGCAGGAAAGACTTCTGCTTGGTGAAACCATTAAAAATTTAACTCTTACTGTTAAGGGAACAAGACCTATTGACGAGGCAATAATAACCTCGGGCGGAATAAGGGTATCCGAGATAAATCCGTCAACAATGGAATCAAAGCTTGTGCCGGGGCTGTTTTTTGCCGGAGAGGTGATTGACGTAGACGCGTATACCGGCGGATTTAATTTACAGATTGCGTATTCAACGGGATTTTTAGCCGGTGAAAATGCATAGAAAAGGGGAAAACGAATGATTAAGGTTGCAATTGACGGGCCGGCAGGTGCGGGCAAAAGCTCTATTGCTAAGGCTGTTGCAAAGCAGTTGGGTTTTGTGTATGTAGATACAGGAGCTATGTACCGTGCCGTTGCGGTTTATGCTATTGAAAACGGAATTGAAATAAAAGAAGAGGCATTTTCAGAAAGTGTTCTTAATGAAATTAAGATAGATATAAGCTATGATGAAAACGGGCAGAAAATTTATCTTTGCGGAAAGGATGTAACGGAGAGGATAAGATGCGCTGATGCAAGCATCGGAGCATCAAATGTTGCGGTAATTCCTGCAGTAAGACTAAAGCTTGTTGATCTGCAGCGTGAGCTTGCTAATAAGGCTTCTGTTATTATGGACGGCAGAGATATAGGAACGTATGTTCTGCCGGATGCGCAGGTAAAAATTTTCCTTACCGCCTCGGTTTTAGAACGTGCAAAAAGACGTTTTCTAGAAATGCAGGAAAAGGGAATTGAGGCAGATTTTGAACAGGTAAAGAAAGACATTGAGTATCGTGATAAAAATGACTCAGAACGTAAATTTGCACCTTTGAAAAAGGCGGATGATGCAGTACTTGTGGATTCTTCCGATATGACAATTGATGAAGTGATTTATAAAATCACAGAAATTATTAAGGGGGCTATGTGATATGTTTTACAAATTTGTAGGGGTACTTCTCAGATTTCTGTCCCTGTTTATCTTTAGAATAAAAGTTGTGGGAAAACAGAATATTATAAAAGAGGGCGGTGCAATACTTGCGGTCAACCATAAAAGCTATTGGGATCCGGTTTTGGTTGCACTCACTTGCCCGAGAAGGCTCTCCTTTATGGCAAAAAGCGAGTTGTTTAAAAACAAGCTTTTTGGCTGGCTTATAAAGGAGCTTGGTGCGTTTCCGGTACATCGCGGTAAAGGCGATTTGGGAGCTATAAAAACTGCTCTTACCATTTTAAAACAGCAGAATGTAATGATGATGTTTCCGGAAGGAAAACGTGTCCATGAGAATGAAAAGGCTGATCCTAAGCCCGGTGTTGCAATGATTTCAACTCATGCAAAGGTGCCTGTAATTCCTGTTTTGTTAAGCGGTAAATTCCGTTGGATGAATAAAATAACTGTTACATACGGCGAACCGATATATTTTGATGAATATTATGATGAAAAGCTTTCTGTTGAAAAGCTACAGGAGCTTAGCCGGTTTGTTATGAATACTGTATATTCATTGAATACGGAGGTTAAAAAATGAGTATTAAGATTGCCGGGACAGCAGGTTTTTGCTATGGTGTGAAAAGAGCAGTCGATAAGGTTTATGAAACTGTTGAGAAAAGCGATAAAAAAATTGCAACATTAGGACCGATTATTCATAATGCCCAGGTGGTTAACGACCTTGAAAATAAGGGAGTAAAGGCATATAACTCGGTAAGTGAAATACCCGACGATACTGCGGTTGTAATACGCACTCACGGTGTTAAAAAATCGGTTATTGATGAGCTTGAGGGCAGGGAGTATATTGACCTAACCTGTCCGTTTGTAGCAAAAATTCATAAAATCGTGAAGGAGCATTACGAAAAGGGATTTAAGATTGTTATTGTAGGAGACGCCAATCACCCCGAGGTTATAGGTATAAATGGCTGGTGTGACGATACAGCAATCATAACCTATGACGAAAACTTTGAAATGTTGCCGGAATTTGTCGAAAAGGATATATGTGTTGTGGCACAAACAACAATAAATAAAAATGTTTTTGTGCAAATAGTACAAAATATCAAAAACACTTGCAAAAGGGTAGTAGTTTTTGATACAATATGTAGTGCGACGAAAGATAGGCAGGAGGAGGCATATTCTCTGTCGGCTGAGTCGGACATAATGCTTGTTATTGGTGGCAGGGAAAGCTCCAATACAAAAAAGCTTTTCGGGATTGCAAAGGAGCAATGCCCCGAAACTTACTTTATTGAAACTTTTGAGGATATTCCTCAGAGTATATATTTAAAAAATAAAAAGATAGGTATTACGGCAGGAGCATCAACTCCGGCACGTACTATCGAGGAGGTTTTTACAACGATGGATGAAAAAATCAAAAACGAAGAGTCTTTCGCAGAACTTTTTGAAAGGTACGAAAGCAAAACTTTAAATAATGGAGATATTGTTGACGCAACAGTTGTTGAAGTTCGCAACACTGAGGTTATTGTTGACCTCGGCGGATTTAAATACAATGGTCAGTTATCAGTTGATCAGCTTTCTGACGACCCATATTTAAAGGCTTCTGAAATTGTAAAGCCTGGCGATACCATTAAGGTATACGTTGTAGGTGTAAACGATGCAGAGGGCAAGGTAGTTCTTTCAAGAAAGAAGCTTATTCAGATGGAAAGCTGGAACAAGATGAAGGAAGCTTTTGAGAACAAGGAAGTTCTTGATGCTAAAATCATTAAGGTTGTTCGCGGTGGCGTAATCGCACTTAGCAATGATTCACAGGTATTCATTCCGGCAAGACAGGCTTCACTGCGTTATGTTCAGGAGCTTGAAACACTTCTTGGAACAAATGTTAAGATTAGACTTATCGAAATTGATGAAAGAAGAAAGCGTGTAGTTGGTTCAGTTCGTGTTCTTCTTGAAGAGGAAAAGAACGCAGCAATGGAAAAATTCTGGGCTGACGTAGAGGTTGGTAAGGAATACACAGGTACAGTTAAGTCATTAACATCCTTCGGTGCTTTTGTTGACATCGGCGGTGTGGACGGCCTTGTGCATATTACTGAGCTTTCATGGAATAAGATTAAGCATCCTTCTGAGGTTGTAAAAGAAGGCGATGTACTTAAGGTATACATTAAGGATATTAACGAAGAAACTAAGAAGATTTCTCTTGGCTATAAAAAGGCTGAGGACAATCCGTGGGTTATTGCTAAGTCAAAAATCAATGTTGGCGATGTAGTTAAGTGTAAGATTGTTCGTATGATGCCGTTCGGTGCATTTGCAGAAATTATGCCGAATGTTGACGGACTTATCCATATTTCACAGATTGCTGATAAGAGAATCGGCAAGCCTGAGGATGTACTTTCAATCGGTGAAGAGGTTGAAGCAAAGGTTGTTGAGATTGATTGGGAAACAAACAAGATCAGCCTGTCAATCAGAGCTTTAATTGCTCCTCCTGTTGAGGAAGCTCCTGCAGAGGAAGCTGCTCCGGTAGAAGAGGCAGTTCCTGTTGAGGAAAATGTTCCTGTAGACATTGAAAAGTTCATTGCAGAAGAAGCTGCAGAGGAAGCTGAAGAAGCTCCGGTAGAAGAATAATTTTAAACCCCTGATTTTTCAGGGGTTTTTCTCTTGAGGACTAAAAAAGTATTATCATTTGCTGATAATACTTTTTTTAACCTTAATACTTGCGTCTTCTGCTGTAGCTTGAGCTACTGCGGCTTGTTCTGTCGTGGCTTATACCTGAGCCTTGCGTACCTGAAGGACGTGAACGTCTTGGTTCAGTTCGTGTACCGTTATATGAAACCATTCGGCTGTGTCTTATGCGACGCTTTCTGTTACGGTTAATTCTCATTCTGACCCAAACAAAAATAATGAGGATAAGAATAATTATTACAACAGGGTGGAAGATAAAGCCCAGTACACTGTTAATTATATGAAGAATAAAATCACGCTTTACCTCGTTTGCAGCAATCAGGTCAACCTTTTTTAACTCTCTGCCGTTATAAGAATAAGTGACTGTACCGAAAAGGTCGCCTTGGTGAATAGGAGCTTTTGTTTCAGCTGTAAGCTCAACCTCATTTGTAATTATTTCCGGGTCGGCTGTTTTCTTCATTGTTATGTAAACATCTTCGCTAACTGTAAGTGCTAAACGTGTAGAATTTTTTGCTTCTGCCACTTTTGAATCATAAACAACATCGCCTTTTTTTACCAGGAGAATTGACTGATAGTTTTCAAAAACATAGTCAAATATTGCCGCTGTGTCGGTAAAGGAATATGCCTTATCCTTTACGTCTGCATTCGGACATCCCATAACTATGCTTATAAGAGAAAGCTTACCTTTTACAGCTGATGCTGCCAGACAGTAGCCTGCATCGGTGCTGTTGCCGGATTTTATTCCGGTTGCATTTGCATAGTAGTGATACGGA
>JAZNIV010000129.1:0-8749 GCA_045577675.1 Clostridia bacterium | reverse complement strand
ATTTTATATTAATGAGAAAAATCTTGTACTTTTTTATCCGCCGTATGAGCTTTCGTACTATGAGAGGGGCTTTGTGGAAATACCATTATCCCTTTCGGATATGAGCGGATATTTAAAGCCGGAGTACCGAGGCTTGGCAGGAAATTAACAAATAATTAAAAAAACCACCGATTTTAAAATCGGTGGTTTTAATATAGCCTTAATTATTTAGCCATTTCAACTAACTTTTCGTACTTAGCCTTTGCATCAGCTTCAGCTTTTGCGAAGAGTTCTTTTGCTCTTTCAGGATTCTGACGAGCAAGTGAGTTGTAACGAACTTCGCCCATAATGAAGTCCTCATAGCTTGCCTTTGGTTCTTTTGAGTCAAGCTGGAATGGATTCTTGCCCTCAAGAGCAAGTCTTGGGTCGTATCTGAAGAGGTGCCAGTAGCCAGCTTCAACAGCCTTCTTCTCTTCTGTCTGAGCGATGCTCATACCGCCCTTGATACCATGGTTAATACATGGAGCGTAAGCGATGATAAGAGATGGACCGTTGTAGCTTTCAGCCTCAAGCATTGCCTTTAAGCACTGGTTGTAGTCAGCACCCTGAGCAATCTGAGCAACGTAGATATATCCGTAGCTCATAGCGATTGCAGCGAGGTCTTTCTTCTTAACAACCTTACCAGCTGCTGCAAACTGTGCAATAGCACCTGTTGGTGTAGCCTTTGATGACTGTCCGCCTGTGTTTGAGTAAACTTCTGTATCGAATACCATGATGTTTACATCTTCACCTGATGCTAAAACGTGGTCAACACCGCCGTAGCCGATGTCGTATGCCCAACCGTCACCACCGAAGATCCAAACTGACTTCTTGTTGAGGTAATCCTTATCAGCTAAAACGTCCTTAGCTTCCTGTGAGTTAAGGTTTGCAATTGCCTTTAATAGTTCCTCTGTTGCAACGCGGTTAGCTGTACCACAATCCTTTGTTTCTAAGAACTTATCAACAGCCGGCTTAACCTCTGCATTTTCGCTTGCAATCTTTTCAAGCTTTTCAATGTTCTTGTCGCGGATAGCCTTCTGACCTAAGAACATACCATAGCCGTATTCAGCGTTATCTTCAAACAGTGAGTTAGCCCAAGCAGGACCTCTGCCGTTTTCATCAGTTGTATATGGTGTTGAAGGAGCAGAGCCACCCCAGATTGATGAACAACCTGTTGCGTTTGCGATATACATTCTGTCACCAAAGAGCTGTGTTACAAGCTTAGCATATGGTGTTTCACCACAACCTGCACAAGCACCTGAGAACTCAAGATAAGGAGTTCTGAACTGTGAGCCCTTAACAGATGTGATCGGGAATTTTTCAAGAACAGATGGCTTAGTAGCAAGCTTAACGCCGTAATCGAAGCCCTTCTGAATATCTAAGTTGTTGTCAAGCGGAGACATAGAAAGTGCCTTTGTTCCCTTAACCTCAGGACATACGTTTACACATGAACCGCAACCGGTACAGTCAAGAACTGAAATAGCCATACCGTAGTAGTAGCCGTCAAGCTGCTTCATCTTTACGTATTTAATTCCTTCCGGAGCATTCTTCATTTCCTCTTCTGTTAATACAACAGGACGGATACATCCGTGAGGACATACATAAGAACAGAGTCCGCACTGCAAGCACACATCGCCGTTCCATGTAGGTACGTCGATAGCAATACCTCTCTTTTCAAATGCTGATGAGCCGAGTGGAACTTCACCATTAGCATAAGGAACAAATGTTGAAACAGGAAGCTGCATTCCGCGGAAGCCGTTAACAGGAACAAGCACGTTGTTTACATAGTCAACAAGCTTGCCTTCGCCTTCGTGCTTAACTGAAAGGTCTTCATCCTTTGCATCCTTCCATGAAGCCGGAACATCAACCTTAACGATAGCATCTGCGCCTGCATCAATAGCATCGTGGTTCATCTTAACGATAGCGTCGCCCTTCTTTGAGTAAGAAGCTGTAGCTGCATCCTTCATATACTGGATAGCATCGCTTGCCGGAATAATGTCTGCAAGCTTAAAGAATGCTGACTGAAGAACTGTGTTAATTCTGTTGCCAAGACCGATTTCCTTACCAATCTTAACACCGTCAATTGTATAGAACTGAATATTGTTTTCAGCGATATATCTCTTAACCTGACCAGGAAGATGTGATTCAAGCTCTTCTTGATTCCATGAGCAGTTTAACAGGAATACTCCGCCCGGCTTAACATCCTGAACCATATCGTACTGTCTGATGTATGATGCTTTGTGACAAGCAACAAAGTCAGCCTTATTGATAAGGTAGGTTGAAGTAATCTTAGCATTACCGAAACGAAGGTGAGAAACTGTAAGACCGCCTGACTTTTTGGAGTCATAGTCAAAGTAAGCCTGAACGTTCATATCTGTGTGGTCACCGATAATCTTTACAGAGTTCTTGTTAGCACCAACAGTACCGTCTGCACCAAGACCCCAGAACTTACAGCTCTTAATGCCGGCAGGTGTTGTATCAGGATTTTCCTTGATTTCAAGTGAAAGACCTGTAACGTCGTCATTGATACCGATTGTGAATTGTTTCTTTTCGTTATTCTTGAATGCTGCAATAATCTGAGCAGGAGTTGTATCCTTTGAACCAAGACCAAAGCGACCTGCAAATACAGGAGTATTAGCAAACTGTGTGCCTGAAAGTGCTGCAACAACGTCAAGATATAATGGCTCACCAACTGAACCTGATTCTTTTGTTCTGTCAAGAACAACAATCTTCTTAACAGTTGAAGGAATAGCCTCAACAAAGTGCTTAACTGAGAAAGGTCTGTAAAGACGAACCTTAATCATACCAACCTTTTCGCCGTTTGCGTTTAAGTAGTCAACAGACTCAGAAATTGTGTCGTTAACTGAACCCATAGCGATGATAACAGTTTCGGCATCAGCGGCACCATAGTAGTTAAACAGCTTGTAGTCTGTACCGATTTTAGCATTAACCTTGTCCATATATTCCTGTGTAAGGTCAGGGATAGCATCGTAATACTTGTTTGAAGCTTCCTTTGCCTGGAAGAATACGTCAGGGTTCTGAGCTGTACCTCTTTGAGCCGGATGCTCAGGATTTAAAGCTTTCTGTCTGAAATCATTAATTGCATCCCAGTCAACCATCTCGGCAAGGTCTGCATAATCCCAGCAAGCAACCTTCTGGTACTCGTGAGAGGTTCTGAAACCGTCAAAGAAGTGAATGAACGGAACCTTACCCTTAATTGTTGTAAGGTGAGCGATAGCACCTAAGTCCATAGCTTCCTGCGGGTTTGTTGATGCGAGCATTGCAAAGCCTGTCTGACGGCAAGCCATAACGTCCTGATGGTCACCGAAGATTGAAAGAGCGTGGGAAGCAAGTGCTCTTGCGGATACGTTGAATACGCTCGGCAGAAGCTCGCCGGCAATTTTATACATATTAGGAATCATCAGAAGGAGACCCTGTGATGCTGTGTAGGTAGTAGTTAACGCACCTGCTGTAAGTGAGCCGTGAACTGTACCTGCAGCACCTGCTTCTGACTGCATTTCGGTAACCTGAACGGTTCTTCCGAAAATGTTCTTCTGTCCGGCAGTAGCCCATTTGTCGGTAATTTCCGCCATGTTTGATGACGGTGTGATAGGATAGATAGCAGCCACATCTGTAAACGCATAGGAAGCGTATGCAGCAGCGGTGTTACCATCCATGGTTTTCATTTTTCTTGCCATGAAAATTTCCTCCTTTTTATTTTGCGGACTTATAAAATCCTGTAAAAAAACAAGAATTAAAATTATTTAATCCATACATATTATATAATAGCACTTTTTGTACCTAAAATCAATAACAAAATGTGATAATTTTGTAATATTTTATTTTTTTATGCATTATGTTAAAAAAATAACAGCAAGAAAAAGTATAAGTGTTGCAAAAGTTGAAAATACTAACAGTAAATTAACCGATAAAGGAGAAAAATTATGAGCAATAAAAACAGTGACGGAGGTTTATTCGGCGTACTGCAAAGAGTCGGCAGAAGCTTTATGTTTCCGATAGCTCTTTTGCCTGTAGCAGGATTGCTTCTTGGAATAGGTTCGTCCTTTTCAAACCAGACGACTGTAGCAAAATACGGTCTTGAATGGCTTTTAGGGGAAGGTACATTTCTGTTCTCAATTCTTACAATATTTTCAAAGGTCGGAGGCGTTATCTTTGATAACCTGCCGCTGATTTTTGCAATGGGTGTCGCACTTGGTATGGCGAAAAAGGAAAAGGAAATTGCCACCTTGTCTGCTGCAATTGCGTTTTTGGTAATGAATATGACAATTTCAGCACTTCTGTCCATTACAGGCAGTGCTGATAGTCTGGCAGAGGGTGCTGTTGCGAATGTGCTGGGTATAGAAACGCTTCAAATGGGTGTGTTCGGAGGTATAATTGTCGGACTCGGTGTTGCTGCACTTCACAACAGGTTTTATAAAATTGAGCTGCCGCAGATGCTTTCTTTCTTCGGCGGAACAAGATTTATTCCGATTATTTCGACTCTTGTATATATCCTTGTGGGAGTTTTAATGTACTACCTGTGGCCGATTATACAGAGCGGAATTTATGCTTTGGGAAACCTTGTTACAGGTGCAGGTTATTTTGGAACACTGATTTACGGATATATCGAACGAGCTTTAATTCCGTTCGGACTTCATCACGTGTTTTACCTGCCTTTCTGGCAGACAGGCCTTGGCGGTACGCAAATTATCGACGGTGTGACGGTGACAGGTGCACAGAATATATTCTTTGCGGAGCTTGCATCACCTAATACCCAGCGGTTCACAGTTGACGCTGCAAGATTTATGACAGGAAAATTCCCGTTTATGATGTTCGGACTTCCCGGAGCGGCACTTGCCATGTACCAGTGTGCAAAGCCGAGCAAAAAGAAGGTGGTAGGGTCGCTGTTATTCTCGGCTGCACTTACAAGCTTTTTAACCGGTATCACCGAGCCACTTGAATTTACCTTCCTGTTTGTTGCACCGGTGCTTTACTATGGTATTCACTGCGTTTTAGCCGGTCTTTCCTTTATGCTTATGCATATTTTGGGTGTAGCAATCGGTATGACCTTCTCAGGCGGTCTTATTGACTTTATCCTGTTTGGAGTTATGCAGGGACAGGGCAAAACCAACTGGCTGTTTGCAGTGCTTGTGGGAGCGGCATATTTCTTCATTTACTACTTCCTGTTTAAGTTTGTTATAAGAAAGTTCAACCTTAAAACTCCGGGACGTGAGGACGAGGGAGAAGAAACAAAGCTTTATACCAAGGCAGATTACAAGGAGAAAAAGACAGGCTCGGATTATGACCGTGCACAAATGATTTTAGACGGTCTAGGAGGAAAGGAAAACATTTCCGACCTTGATTGCTGTGCTACAAGACTTCGTGTTACCGTTAAGGATGCATCAAAGGTGACCGATGCGACCTTAAAGCGTACAGGTGCGTCGGGTGTTATCAAAAAGGGTAATGGCGTTCAGGTAATTTACGGCCCGAAGGTTACGGTTATTAAGTCACAGATAGAGGATATTTTATAAGCTTTTCCGGAAACTGCCGGACGAATTGATTTTCGTCCGGCAACCGGAATTTATATGTCCCCGAAAAATGAGTACATATTTTAAGTAAAAGGGGATAGCATCAATGAATAAAGTAGAAATCTGCGGGGTAAACACATCAAAGCTGCCGGTACTTTCAAGAAAGCAAAAGGAAGAGCTTTTTATAAAGATAAAACAGGGTGACGTAAGAGCCAGAGAGGAATTTATACATGGAAATTTAAGGCTTGTTTTAAGTGTTATTCAGCGGTTTTCAGGCAGAGGTGAAAATGCCGACGATTTGTTTCAGGTGGGTTGCGTGGGACTTATTAAGGCAATTGACAATTTTGACCTTTCGCAAAATGTTCAGTTTTCCACATATGCTGTGCCGATGATTATAGGAGAAATAAGAAGATATTTAAGGGATAATAATGCTATACGTGTCAGCCGTTCGCTTAAAGATATTGCATACAAGGCACTTTATGCAAAGGAGAGTCTTATTAACAAAAATTCTAAGGAGCCGACTATTGCCGAAATCGCAGAAAAGCTGGATATTCCCAAGGAGGAAGTGGTTTTTGCACTTGATGCAATTGCTGACCCTGTAAGTCTTTTTGAGCCGGTTTATCATGACGGCGGTGAGGCGATTTACGTAATGGATCAGGTTAAGGATGCAAAAAATACAGACGAAAACTGGCTTAGGGATATTTCGATTTCTGAGGCGATGAAGCACTTGGGGGACAGAGAAAAGCATATTCTTGACCTGCGGTTTTTTCAGGGAAAAACACAGATGGAGGTGGCAGACGAGATAGGGATTTCTCAGGCACAGGTTTCACGGCTTGAAAAAAGTGCATTAAAGCATATGAGAAAATATGTATAAACAGGGACATATAATAAAATCGTGTCATATGCATTAAAAACGTTGATGACGAGATTTTATTAACATAAAACCGCAGGCACTCTTTGCCTGCGGTTTTTGTGTCCCGTACTATTTAAATAGCTCTAAAATCTCTTCTTTTGTGAGGTTTGAAAGCATTGATGAATTTGTGCGGATCATATCGTCGGCTAAGTGACGCTTTTTATCCTGAAGCTTTAAAATCTGTTCTTCTATCGTGCCTTTGGCAGCGAGCTTAATAACATGAACAGCCCTTGTCTGACCGATGCGGTAGGCACGGTCTGTGGCCTGATTTACAACGGCAGGATTCCACCACGGGTCATAGTGGATAACCATATCTGCTCCCACAAGGTTAAGACCTGTTCCTCCTGCCTTTAAGGAAACTAAAAATACACTTCTGTCGCCGCTGTTGAATTTATCTGCCATTTCTGCACGCACCGGTGCAGGTGTGTGACCATCCAGATAAAAGCTTGATACTCCGAGTGTGTTTAACCTGTCCCGTATAATAGACAACATTTTTGTAAACTGTGAAAAGATGAGGATTCTGTGCCCTGATTCTATTCCGCTTTTAACAAGGTCCTCCAAAAGCTCAAGCTTTCCGCTTTGCTTATCATATTCCTCGTCAATAAGCCTTGGGTGACAGCAAATTTGTCTTAGCCTCATCAGAAGCGATAGAATACGCATACTGTCGCCGTTTTCCACAAGCTCAAAAGCCTCTCTTTTTGCTGAGGCAAGATAGGCAGTATACAGTTTCTTCTGGTTTTCCGCAAGCTCTGAAAAAAAGGTGTTTTCAATCTTTTCCGGAAGCTCGGAAAGTACCTCGTATTTCATTCTCCTTAAAATAAATGGTTTTATTTTGCTTCTTAGTACCTTTCGTGCATTATCATCTGAATCCTTTATTATAGGCTTTTCAAAACGTGCTGAAAACTGTTGATAGCTGAAAAGGTATCCCGGCATAATGAAGTCGAAAATTGACCACAGTTCAGACAGCGAGTTTTCTATAGGCGTACCGCTTAAGGCGAAATATTTTTCTGCCCGAACCTTTTTAACCGCCTTTGCACTTAAGGTTTTAGCATTTTTTATATGCTGTGCCTCGTCTATAAAGCAATATGAAAAGGTATGCTCCTGATACTCTGCAATATCGCGTCTTAACAGCGGATATGACGTTATGATAAAGTCGTAGCCGGAAATGTCAGAAAGTGAAAAAATTCTGTCCTCTTTTGCTCCGTCAATGATTTTGGCACGTGCTTCGGGTGCAAATTTGTGTATTTCAGAAAGCCAGTTATAGGTTAAAGAGCTTGGAGTAACAACCAGTGCCGGACGGGAGGGCTTTTCGCTCATTACAAAGGCGATGACCTCGAGAGTTTTTCCAAGACCCATATCGTCGGCAAGTATTCCGCCGAAGCCCAGCTCAGACAGCTGTTTAAGCCAATGAACGCCGGTTTTCTGATAATCTCTTAAAATGCTTTGAAGATACTCTGGAATATCGGCACGAATGCTGCGTATTTCGTCCATAAATGCATTAAAGCCGCTGTTTGAGGCGATTGTTCCGTTTTCCAAAAGCCCGGAAAGATATAACGCATTGTATCTTGAAAGAGTCTTTTTTCCGGACTTCACATCATTGTAGGAAAAATCCAGGCTGTTTAATATATCAAAGCCCGAAAGTCCTTCGTCTATGCTTAAAAAGGCACCGCTTCTCATACGGAAATACTGTTTTTTGTGACGGATTGCGTGAAGAATACCGGTAATTTCCGAAGGCGTGAGGTCGCTTTCGAAACCAACCTCCAGCAAATCAATTTTATTGTCATAATAAGCGGTGCTGCTGATTTTGGGCGGGGTTATAACCGTCATTTCCTTAAAGCTGTCCGATGCGTGGATTTCTGTTATCTGCGAAAGCTTTTTAAGACTTTGATTAAGGAATGTGTATAAAAGGTCGCTGTCATCGAGGAATAGGGATTGACCGTCGGCTGCAAAATTTTCAAAAAAGGATAGGACATATCTCTCATCCGCATAATCGCGGACAATGATTTTGTCGTGTTCTTCGCCGGCATCGGGCAGACGGATGCAGATTTTGCCGTAGGAGGCAGTAATCGCTGCCGTGATTCCGTCATCGAGCCTGTCAAAATATATGTCAAACCGGGGCTTATCGTCCACAACTGCATTTTCAAGACCTTGAGATATAACACCTCTTTGGTTTCGTATTTCAGGAAGAACGTGTGCGGCAAAGGCAATGGAGTTGCTGCCCTTAAAGTCAATCTGAGTGCGGTGTTCTGCCGCGAGTGAGTTATATACCGGCATAAACCAGCTGCGCCAA
>JAZNIV010000128.1:0-2084 GCA_045577675.1 Clostridia bacterium | reverse complement strand
GAAGCTCTTTCGATTTTGAATAAATTCTATGTATATCAATATCCTAATTGGTTTGTCAATTTGTACACAAAAACTGTTTCAATTACATCTTGAAATTTTAATACAGAAAGAGCTAGACTGAAACATAAAAAATCCTGAAAGCCGCTATTTAAGCGGTTTTCAGGATTTTCAACTTTTGGATTTATATACAGATGTTTTCGAAAGATTACACAATTTGTCAAATTCCCGAAAGACGCACAGTTACGCCACTTCGATATAAAAAGTTTCTATGTTACTCCTACTATATGTACGGTTGATTTGGAAATATTATATTTTTTTGCAGCTTTTCGGACTGTTGATTTACTTTCTAAAATGTAGTGTGCGAGCTCTAAAACCCGCTCTTCGATATAATCCTTCATTTTTCTCCCCCAAAATCTTTGTTGTTACATCTATATGCAGCGAATAAAAAAAATAGAAATAAATTTACAAGAGATGCTTTAGAACACGCAAATTTCAAAAACGATATGCATAAGGAAAAACATTTCGCGATGCGTGAAAATGAAACAGCAGGCGAATTTTCTCCTGAGGGGTTTAAAAAGGCTGAAGGAATAAATACGGCTGTGGATACAAGCTGCTATGCAGAAAAAGAGGGTATTGACAATACCACTAAAGCCTTAAGAGATATGAGTATTAATGCAATGCATAGTGAAGATTAGAGTAATATCAATAAAAAAACAAAGCGTTAAAAAGCCCGTAAAGCGATAAGCCTACGGGTTTTTTGTGTTCGTGTAGGATATATCCGCATCTCCTGTAGCAGGATTGTCAATAAGCTTTCCGTTTTTATCAAAACGTGAACCATGGCATGGGCAGTCCCAGGTATGCTCAGCCTTATTCCATTTAAGGGCACAGCCTAAGTGAGGACAGCGTTTGGGGGTTGGGGTTAAGAGGTTTATCGCAGACTCAATTCCGTTTACAAAAAGCTGAGGCTTTAGCATACTTCGCTGAGGAGAGAATACTTCTGCAAATTCATTTTCCCTGCCCAACACCATATCGCACAGTATTTGTGCGGCAGCCATTGAGGAGGTCATTCCCCATTTATTAAAGCCCGTAGCGACAAAAAGGTCGGGGGTGCGTGCTGAATACTGACCGATATACGGAATTTGGTCAAGGCTCATACAGTCCTGTGTTGCCCACTCATACTTAAGCGTTGCCTGCGGATAATGTTGGGCGGCAAAGTCATTCAGCTCCTTCCAGTTACCTCCGTGTTTTCCTGTGCGGTGGTCTCCGCCGCCGATTAACAAAAGATCCCCGTAATTTCGGAAGGACATTCCCTTTTGCGCCTCGTCCACATACATTCCGTCAAGCTGCCCGGCATTTTCATATGCTGAAACGTAGGAGCGGTGCTGATACAGCTTTAAAAAATAACTCCCATGCTTGTTGATAAACGGAAAATGTGTTGCAACTATGATTTTCTTTGCAGTAATTTTTCCGCTGTCGGAAACTGCTGTGTGGGGAGTAATGTCGCGGATAAAGGTGTTTTCATAAATATTTAAATCTTTAGCAATCTCTTTAATAAACTTTAAGGGATTAAACTGTGCCTGACCTGTAAAGCATATTGCTCCCATTGTGTCAAAGGGCAGGTGGGGCTGCTCTTTAAATTCTGCCGGAAATCCCAGGGAAGTTACGGCAATAACCTCATTTTCAATTTTACCTCTGTCGGAAAGGGAATAGGTGTAAGCAGATTTTCGCTCAAAATCGCAGTCAATATTTTTGCAGAGACGTTCATATTCCGTGAGTGCATTTTGATTTGCCATAAGGTACATCTGTGCTTTTTCTTTCCCTAAAGTACGTAAAAGCTTGTCGTAAATAAGTCCGTGCTGTGAGGTGATTTTCGCAGTAGTGTTTTTAGTAACTCCTGATGCAATTTTGCTTCCTTCTGCAAGTAAACAGTCAATCCCCAACTGTTTTAAATAGTAAGCACACAAAATTCCGCAAAGACCGCCCCCTATAATTAATACATCGGTTTTTTTGTTGCCGGTTAGCTTCTCGTATTCCGGCAAGCTGACGCTTTCTGACCATACTGATTGTTTCATATTATTCCTCCG
>JAZNIV010000127.1:0-3850 GCA_045577675.1 Clostridia bacterium | reverse complement strand
GCCGCCTTCGCCGACAACAACCGAAATTATCGGAACAGAAATCCCCATCATTTCAAAAAGATTTTCAGCAATAGCCTCGCCCTGACCGCGTTTTTCAGCATCAATTCCGGGATATGCACCGGAGCTGCCTATAAAGCAGATGATGGGGCGATTAAATTTCTCGGCCTCCTTCATAAGCCGGAGTGCCTTTCGGTAGCCCTCCGGAGTCGGACAGCCGAACCTACGTTTCATACGCTCCTCAACAGTTTCTCCACGTTCCATTGCAATAGCAGTTACGGGAATATCATTAAGATACCCGATTCCGCCGATAATTGCGGCATCGTCACCAAACCTGCGGTCGCCGTGAAGCTCAATAAAGCTGTCGAGCATCCGGTCTATGTAATAGCCGCCCATTGGTCTGTTAGTGCTTCTTGCAGCAAGAACTCTTTCATATGCGTTGGTAGTATTCATCTTAAATCATTCCTTTCCGCAATGCATTTCAAGTAATTTTGAAATGGTGTATTTCAGTCTTTGTCTTTCTTCTATAATGTCGATAAAGCCATGCTCTAAGAGAAACTCTGCGCGCTGAAAGCCTTCAGGGAGATTTTCACCGGTTGTCTGCTTTATAACACGGGCACCGGCAAAACCTATTAATGCCTTAGGCTCAGCTATTATAATGTCGCCAAGCATTGCAAAGCTTGCAGTAACGCCGCCTGTAGTGGGGTCGGTCAAAACCGCAATATAAAGATTTCCGCTGTCGCTGTGACGTTTAACTGCACCGCTAACCTTTGCCATCTGCATAAGGGAGATAATTCCCTCCTGCATTCTGGCACCGCCGGAGGTGCAAAAGCCTATTACCGGTAAGTTTTGATGTGTGGCAACCTCGAAAAGACGTGTCAGCTTTTCGCCAACTACACTTCCCATACTGCCCATCATAAAGTTGGAATCCATTACGAACAATGCACATTCGTTGCCGTTTATGCGGCAGGTTCCGCAAACAACAGCTTCATTTAAGCTGCTGTTTTTTGCTGCATCCTCGAGCTTTTTGCTGTAGCCGGGAAAATCGAGGGTATTTTTGCTTTTTAAGTCGCCGTCAAGCTCGGAAAAGCTGCCCTCGTCTGCAATTGTAGAAAGACGCTCCCATGCACCCATTCTGTGGTATGCTCCGCAGTCGGGGCATATCATCATATTTTCCAAAAGTGCGTTGCTGTCCACCTCTTTATTACACTTTTTGCATAGAGTTGTGGGGTTTCTTTTAAGTTTCAATAAATTCAGGATTGCTAAAATATCCATTGTTTGCTCCTTATTACTCATTGGTATCGGTTATCGCAAAGGAAAATTCTGCACTGACAGAGAGCTTTCCGTTAACGCTGCCTGTACCCTTTGCAAAGTAGAACGGCTCACGGATTTTTGTTATCTCGCAGTGTGTTTCAAAAAGGTCACCCGGTTTAACAGGAGATTTAAATTTTACCTTATCAAGACCGGTAAAGAAAGGCAGACTGCCTTTTTTCAGGCTGTCCTTTAAGCATACGCAAACCGACTGTGCAAGGATTTCGCATAAGATTACACCCGGCACAACGGGATTTTCCGGAAAGTGTCCTTTTAAAAACCATTCATCGCCCGTTATATATTTCTTGCCGACAGCTGCTCCGTCTACAAGCTCTGCTTCATCAAGAAGAAGCATATTATCTCTGTGCGGCAGAATTTTTTTGATTTCTTCAATATTCATTGTTAGTCCTCCGCTTATTTAAGCTTTGAAAATCCTATGCAGGCATTATGACCGCCAAAGCCCAAGGATGCAGACATTGCGAATTCAATTTCTGTTTCCTTTGCCGTATTAGGTGTGTAGTTAAGGTCACATTCCTCGTCTTTTTCGTGGTAATTAATTGTTGGCGGAACAATATTCTCGTTAAGTGAATAAATTGCCGCAATTGCCTCAACCGCACCTGCTGCACCTAAAAGATGCCCCGTCATTGACTTTGTCGAGCTGATGTTCAGCTTATATGCATCCTCGCCAAATACGTTTTTTAGTGCCTGTGTTTCTGTTTTATCGTTCATAGGCGTGCTTGTGCCGTGAGCATTAAAGTAAATTTTCTCTGCCGGCACTGTGCCGCAGTTTTCCTTATAACAATCAGAAATTGCGTTTGCCGAGCATACAGCCTCAGGGTCGGGAGCGGTAACGTGATGTGCGTCGCACGTGCTGCCGTAGCCGGTAACCTCGGCATAAATTTTAGCTCCACGCAGCTTTGCGTGCTCATATTCCTCTAAGATTAATGCACCTGCACCTTCGCCCATAACAAAACCGCTTCTTCTCTTGTCAAAAGGAATAGAACCGCAAGCGACATCGTCACTTTCGGAAAGTGCCATACAGTTCATAAATCCGGCAACAGCAAGCGGCGAAATGGATGCATCAACGCCGCCTGCAACAATTGCGTCAGCGTAGCCTGCTTTTATTGCCCTGTAGGCTTCACCGATTGCGGTTGTGCCTGTTGCACAGGCTGTGGAAATCGAAATACACGGTCCCTTTGCACCAAGCTTAATTGCGATATTTCCTGCACCGAGATTGGGAATCATTTTAGGTATAAAAAGTGGAGAAACTCTTTGAGGTCCTCGGTTTAAAAGGTTATTATGCTCTGTAACGAAGGTGTCAAAGCCGCCGATTCCCGAACCGTAATATACACCAAAGCGTGTCGGCTCAACATTGCCGATAATATCGCTGTCATTTGCTGCCTGAACGGCAGAGCAAACGGCGAACTGCACAAATCTGTCCGACTTTCTTATATCTGATTTATCCATATAAAGGCTTGGGTCAAAGTCCTTGATTTCAGCGGCTAATTTTACACGAAAATCGGTTGTATCAAAACGTGTGATATAATCAATGCCGCATTTTCCTCTTTTAAGGCTGTTCCAAAAGGTTTCTACATCGCAGCCGATAGGAGTAATCGCACCAAGTCCTGTTACTACTACTCGTTTCATATATAATCATTCCTTTCACATTGAAATGTTCTAAAATCCGTTTCGCAAATAGAAATTTCGCAGATTGCAGTCTTTAAGCAGCGACGGCGTACTTTGTGTACTCCGAGCTAAAGAAAAGCTGTGAGCTGCGGGATTTTATTAAGAGACTACATTGCAAGACCGCCGTCAATGCGTATAACCTCGCCGGTTATATAGCCAGACAGGTCACTTGCCAAAAATGCTGCAAGATTTGCAACATCTTGAGGAGTTCCAAGACGCTTTAGAGGAATTGACTTTAAAAATTCGTCATCCTTGTTTAAATCCTTAGTCATATCCGTCTTGATAAAGCCGGGAGCAATTGCGTTGCAGCACACATTTTTTGTACCCAGCTCCTTTGCCGTAACCTTTGTAAGGGCGATTATTCCTGCCTTTGATGAGGAATAGTTTGCCTGCCCCGGTATTCCGCTTAAAGCAGAAACAGAAGATATGTTAATGATTTTGCCGTATTTGCTTCTGATAAAACCACGACTGCACGCTTTGGTCATATTAAAGCAGCCCTTAAGGTTTGTGCTTACAACAGCATCAAAGTCGGCATCATCCATTGTCATTAAAAGTCCGTCACGGGTAATGCCTGCGTTGTTGACAAGAATATCCACCTTGCCAAGCTCCTCTGTAACCTTTTCAATAGTTTCCTTGCACGCGGCAAAGTCGGTAACATCGCAGTGATAAATCTCCGCTTTAACGCCGTATTTTTCTATAATTGATGCCTTTAATTCTTTTGCTTTATCCTCATTTCCTATATCTAAAATAGCGGTATTTGCACCGTATGCTGCAAGCTTTTCCGCAATAGCCGCACCGATTCCACGTGATGCACCGGTAATAACCGCAGTTTTTCCTTTAAGCATTTTCCTTCACC
>JAZNIV010000126.1:0-6380 GCA_045577675.1 Clostridia bacterium | reverse complement strand
AAAAAGTGGCGACCCGGAACGGGCTCGAACCGTCGACCTCTAGCGTGACAGGCTAGCGTTCTAACCAACTGAACTACCGGGCCACCTCTTGGTGGGAACAATAGGGCTCGAACCTATGACCCTCTGCTTGTAAGGCAGATGCTCTCCCAGCTGAGCTATGCTCCCAAAACGCTTGCTTATTATATAATAAGGACAAGCAAATGTCAAGAGAATTTTTAATGTTTTTTAAATATTTTTTTAGAAATTTTCAAGTGTTATAAATAAGCCTTTTACAGATAAAATACAGATTTAAAAAAGAGAGTAAAAACTATATTTTTATCCCTTTATTTCTAAGAAAAACAAGAAACTGATGATAATCACCTTTTGTGAATCCGTCTTTTCGAAATGAATATACAGAATTGGTGTTTGAAAATAACAGAATGTAATTCTCGGTCTTACTTCCATATTTAATATCGTAATAATTTAATCTTGTCTGAGAACCCGTTGATGAAGTGTTGTAAATAAAATTTTCAGTGATGAAGGAATATACGGCAATTTCTTTACCGGTAGCCTCTAAATCACGCTTAATAACAAGTTTAGTGTGATTAAAGTAACATATAAAATAATAAACAATGAAAATTACAGAAAATATTATTCCCCAAGGAAATTCGTCAATACCTAATATAAAACTAAATATTGATACAATAGCCAACGCCGCAGGAAGCCCCCAAGCAATCAACCCTCTTCTTCCCTTGAAAAAGTAAGAAAAGGCTGTTTCCTTGACCATTTCCTTTGTTCTTACATAACTCGTCTCAAATAAGCTTTCCATAATTACACCGCCTTTTATATTTAATGTAATATTCACTCATTCTCTTCTTCAGGTATGGTATCTTTCTCGTGTAAGAGTTATTCAGAAGTTACATCACAATATCCACCGATAATGAACCTGATTTGCGGGGTTTGAAGCGTATTACCGTTAGCGGTTATATTCTCAAGCTTTACTTGAACTGTGTTTGTATCGCTGTTTGTACCGGCTATTTTCGGACTCATATATGAAGTGTAAGAAATATTTCTGAAGACAATATTTTTAATCTCGAAATTTTCCGCTTCTTCATCATATATCTTCACAAGAATAGGTCTGCCTTCATCACGGAATATTTCTATATTTTCAAAAAGAACTCCGTCAATACTGCCTTCGGTCTGCTCTGCAACTACTACAAGAGAACCGATTCTGTCATTGTCCCATATACCGTCACGATAAATTACGGCACAGTCACGGAAGGTCACATCGGAAATCTTCTTATTGACTTCACCTGTAATACCGAAACAACGTGCATATCCGCCCCAAGCAATACAGTTTGTAAACGTAATATTATTACTGTCCATTGTTCCACCAAGAGCCTTAACCTCAAAGGTGTCGTCTGCTACTCTTGCAAAGCAATTATCAACAGTAACATTGTGGCTGTTGCAGATAGCAAAGCCGTCACAGTTGCCGCGGTTACCGATAATATCAACGTTGTCGATGCTGACATCAGTACAGCAATAAGAGATAAAAGACCATTCAGGTGAGTTTATGATTTTAACATCACTAACGTTAACATTAGTACAATTGGTAAAAACAACGCCTCTCCTCTCACGTCGGTCAAGACGCGTCATATCAATTACGCCCCTGCCCGCAAGGGTTATATTGTTGCAGTTGTAAAAATTTATAAACGGATACCTTGTAAGTCCAAAAGCATTATCACCCGGCGCGGTAGGTTCTAAATATTTGTTTTCATCCTCGGCGCATTCAATATCAAAAAGATGATTAGCAATAATATAAGCACCTTCACGAAGATAAATTACAAGATCATTCTGTGCAACGAGATTAACGTAGTCATATTCATATACACCCTTATCAATGACCCATACGTTATCCTCGCCGTACTCCTCTATATATGCTGCAATTTCCGCGTCCTCATCAACCTTTTCGCGCACCATAAGAGTATAACCGTAATATTGATTTGCATCATTAAAAAGGAAGGTATAGATACCCGTTTTATTGATCGAGGCTTTTACGGTGTTATTTTTACACTGTGCTTTTACACCGTGTGATTCGGGTAACACAATGGCATTTTCCAGCACAACATCAGCACCGGATATCTCAATATTGAATGAAAACTCCTCGCTTGAATCAACATAAATTTCGGAGAAGGAGTGCAGTGTACCTGTATCATCAACGCGTATAAAAACTACGGAAGCATATACCGGAATTTCCTCTCCGCTTACCTTTGCTGTATAATATGGTGATATTATAATACCGTTTATGTCGTCATATCCGCCGGACTGCACATATTCAGGTAGCTGAGCAGATGCTCTGCCCACAAGCTCCTGTTCGGTAATTCCTGCCTCTTCAAGTGTGATTATTGCCTCTTCTGGGTATTCAAGATAGGAAAAATTAAAGTCATCGCTTTCGGGAAAAACAACCCCGGGAGATATCAGATTAGATATAAGAATTGAAAACGATGTAAATAGTGTAAATATAAATTTGATAATAGTTTGCATCTAACTACCCCTCCGTACTATATTGTAAATATATGGTAGATATATTATATCACACATTAAACAGAAATACAATCAGATGATGGCGTCCCTCCATAACTTTTTAACTCTTACCTCTTACTTATTATTTTCCAAAAATCGACCCGATGGTTAGTGAAGAGTGAATAGTTAATAGTGAATAAGTAAAAATTCCGCACACTTGCGTGTACGGAATTTTTTGGGAGTACGTCTCACTTTAGAACCACTGTTCACTTAACTCTTATTTATTTTTTAACCCACATTATTTCCTTACCATAGAGATCAGATGCAATATTCATACAAATTTCTATCGAATCACATACAAAATCTGATTCAACTTCATATTTCTCATTGCATTTAAACAAATAATATTCATCGCAATTATTATATTTACATATCGCAAAATATTTAAACTGTGCAACTTCATTTCCTTCAGTATCAAACATAACGCCGTAATCATCTTTTGATGTAAAAAACAAAACCTTTGCACCATCTAAAATATCAGGGAACATAATCCAACCTCCGCAATGTCTTATTTTTCAAACTGATTATATCACACATAACGTAAATTTACAATCGGGTGCGGGTGTACAAAAAAATCAATGCGAAGCATTGTATATCATCGATTCCGCAAGGAATTGCATATCATCAAAACGCAATTTTGTATATCATCAAGCCGACAGTTATGCACACTTCGTGTGATGATATACGCCTACGGCGATGATATACACGCTAAAGCGTGATGATATACCAAGCCTGTCGGCTTGGATAAAAAAATAAAGGACTTCTTTCGAAGTCCTTAATTTTTTGGCAGTACGTCTCATTTTAGAACCACAGTTCAACAAATAAGAAGTTAGTGAAAAGATACTGGTTTACTCTTTGTATGTGCCACCTGTATTGTCATTGTTCAATGTTCCTTCAACCTCAATCAAAAGGCACTTGACTAAGTTTTTGCATATAGGCCGATGTTTTGTGCCTTTAGGTATAATTATAAAATCACCCTCGCACATATGTGTTAATCCATCCTCAAATTCAATATCAAATTCACCCTCAATACAATAAAACATTTCGTCAGAGGATTCGTGTATATGAAAATTCAAAGTTCTATTTTCAGCCTGTAATACATTTAGCATATGATTATTGAGTGTACCAACTCTCTTATATAAGAACAAATCATCAACCAAGTTAACAATATCTTTCAAGTTTGTCTTTTGTATCATTTATAAGCCTCCGCAAATTCTTATTTATCGAGTTGATTATACCACACACAATCTGAAATTACAAACGGATGCGGGGGATTCCGTTTGCCCGAAGGGCAACTTCGTTGTACCGTCAGGCACACTTCATTGCGTCAGCACTTCATTTGCCGAAGGGCAACTTCATTTTGTGTCCGCAAGCGGAATGATGTTGACCTACGGTCAAATGATGTTTGCAACTGCGTTGCAAAACGATGTTGTGTCCTGCGGACACAAACACAAAAAATAAGAGCAAGTCTTTCGACTTGCTCTTATTTTTTGGAGGCGACAATCGGATTTGAACCGATGAATCAGGGTGTTGCAGACCCACGCCTTACCACTTGGCTATGTCGCCATATAATTGGAGCGGATGACGAGGCTCGAACTCGCTACCTCCACCTTGGCAAGGTGGCGCTCTACCAGATGAGCTACATCCGCATAAAAAATGAATGAGCCGTGAGGACGACTCATCCATGGTGCCTCCGGTCGGAATCGAACCAACGACACGAGGATTTTCAGTCCTCTGCTCTACCAACTGAGCTACAGAGGCAAAAAGAAGTGGCGACCCGGAACGGGCTCGAACCGTCGACCTCTAGCGTGACAGGCTAGCGTTCTAACCAGCTGAACTACCGGGCCACCTCTTGGTGGGAACAATAGGGCTCGAACCTATGACCCTCTGCTTGTAAGGCAGATGCTCTCCCAGCTGAGCTATGCTCCCATTGCTTTCGTTGCACTCGCAACGATAGATAATATACACTATTGCAATCGATTTGTCAACACTTTTTTTCAAAAAATTTCAATTTTTTTTGAAAAAGTATTCGAGGATGTTTTAAACCCTTGATTTTGCTTGATTTACAATAGATTGCATCTCTGAAAATTTCTTTTCAATGTCAGAAACCAACTTAAATTGAGTTCTTGCACGAACAAGATTATGCTCGGGATATTCAGTTTTAAAATAAACGTCACCATTTAAAAAGTCGCCTAAAAATCTTATACCACATTCAAATGTTAAAAGTTTAGCTGCAAATGGTAAATATGTAATTTCATTTTCTGTAAGAGCATCACCTGCTGATTCGAGGTAACCCTCAACATAAGCTTTAAAAAGCTCTAAATCAAGAGAGATTTTTGAAAGGTCTTTTTCATCTTCTGCACCTGTATTTGCACCAAAGCGAATGCTGTCACCAAAGTCATAGAGTGAACTACCTGGCATAACAGTATCAAGGTCAACAACACAGAGAGGTTTATTCGTTGTTTTATCAAAAAGAACGTTATTAAGCTTTGTATCATTATGAGTAACACGTAAAGGAAGCTCGCCACCGTTTAACATATCAACAAGAACAGAACAATCTTTTTCACGTGCTAAAACAAATTCAATTTCAGGTAAAGCTTCATTTTTTCTGCCAGATTTATTTTCTTCTAAAGCAACTTTAAAATCGTTAAACCTTGAAACAGTATTGTGGAAATTTGGAATTGTATCTTTAAGAGTTTCAATAGGATAATCTGCTAATTGCTTCTGAAAATTACCAAAAGCTAAAGCAGCCATTTTGAAATCGTCGCTACTTCTTACACCATCTAAAGAATATGAATTGTCAACAAAGTTATAAACACGCCAACAACCACCATCTTCTGCCAAAGCGTAATTTTCCCCTGTTTTAGTTTTAAAAACGGTTAAAACTTCACGCTCTGTGTCGCCACCTGTTTCAGCTATTTTTTTCTTTATATGCTCTGTTACACCAACAACATTTTCCATAACCTCAATAGGCTTTTTAAAAACATTGTGGTTTATCCATTGAAGAAGATATTTTTCTGTTTTACCCTCTACATCATATTCTACGACGAAAGTGTCATTAATATGACCAACTGTAATAGGTTTTATTTCTTTTATTGTACCCTTAAAATCATATTGATTTAATATGTTAATTAATTTTAAATCCATAATTTTACTCCTTAGGAATGATAGAGTGATTATAATATATTGTATTGATAAAGTCAAGAATGCTCAATTCTTAATTCAATAAGAATAGGACAATGGTCGCTTGTGTAAACGCCATCACGAAGCCCTGAAAGAACGTTGTAGCTCTCAACTTTAAGACCTGTTTTTGAAACCATAAAATAATCAATCCTCCTAAAACTTTCAGGATTACCCCAATTCTGATAGGTATGAGAAGCAATTGTATTTAAAGCAACCTTTTGTGCATCGAGGAAGTTTTCAGTAACACTATTATATGTTTCAGAACCTTCTAATGCATTGAAGTCACCCATAATAACGGCTGGATATCCGCCGAACTCCTTGATTTTATCAAGTACAACTTTTATACCGTTAATTCTTGCTTCATCACTTACGTGACTTAAATGTGTATTGAAAACAACAAAGTTTTCGTTTGTAGCTTTATCACTTAAAATCACGTAGCTACAAACACGATTAAACTGTGCACCCCAGGATTTACTCATAACGTCTGGTGTTTCTGAAAGCCAGAATGAACCTTTATCTACCAAAGTGTAAAGTTCAGTATTATAAAAAATAGGGCAACCTTCTGAATTGAATGCTTCGTCGCGATAAGTGATAATTGAATCGTAACCTTTAAGGCAGTCAACTAAATAAGAATA
>JAZNIV010000125.1:0-21102 GCA_045577675.1 Clostridia bacterium | reverse complement strand
TCCGTAGTAGGTAAAACCTGCTACGGAGTTTCGCTTTTTAAGCGTAAATCTTACAATCTTACAAAATCCCCAAAATCACAGACAGAATGTTAGAAAATAAAAATCTTACACTTTTACACACCCAAGATATAATATTTTCTGTGGATTAACAACATTGAAAATTATGCCGTGCATCATAGTTTAAATTTTTGCATATTTTTGCTCTTTATAAATGCGACCAATGACTAACATAAGTGTTGATAATGTTGTTTAAAGTTTTCAAATAGTGGAATTTCAAATACAGGTATTGACTTTGCTATTTCAATAAGATATAATAATATTTGTGTATATTAACGATATATTATTGGTTGTTGTGTGCGTTTTTGTGAATAATTAAGTAAGAGTCAGAAGTACATATTAATGAAACATAATTTGTATTTATTATAGTTATGATGAAAGAATATAATCAATGTATATATCTTTATCTAAGATGAATTTTAATTAATTGTAAAGAAGGAATAAGCCGATGGAAAAGATATGGCTTTCTTCACCAACAATGCACGGTGAAGAACAGATTTTTGTAAAAGAAGCATTTGACACTAACTGGGTAGCGCCGCTGGGAAAAAATGTAACAGAATTTGAAAATGAGATTGCAAGGTTTGTGGGGTGTAAGGCAGCTGCCGCAATGACAGCGGGTACGCACGCGCTACATATGGCAGTCAAGCTGGCAGGCGTTAAAACGGGAGATATTGTATTATGCTCTGATTTGACATTTTCTGCAACTGTAAATCCGGTAAGCTATGAGGGAGGAGTTCAGGTTTTTGTTGATTCCGAGTATGAAACATGGAACATGGATCCCAATGCCTTAGAAAAAGCATTAGAAAAGTACGGTAAAAAGGTAAAGGCAGTTATTGTTGCAAACTTGTATGGAACGCCGGCAAAACTGGATGAAATAGTAAAATTGTGCGATGATTATGGAGTGGTTTTGATAGAAGATGCAGCGGAATCGTTAGCAGCAACATATAAAGGTAAGCAGACGGGGACATTCGGAAAGTATAACGCAATAAGCTTTAATGGAAACAAAATCATAACCTCCTCGGGTGGAGGTATGTTTCTTTCCGATGATGAGGAGGCAGTGCAGAAGGTACATTTTTATTCCACTCAGGCCCGTGAGCGTACACCATGGTATCAGCATTCTGAGATTGGTTACAACTACCGCATGAGCAATATTGTTGCCGGAATAGGCAGAGGGCAGCTTTTACATCTGGACGAGCACAAGATGTTAAAAACAAATATTTATAAAAGATATAAAGAGGCTTTTGTTGATTTACCTGTTGAAATGAATCCGTATCTTGAATGCAGTGAGCCGAACTTTTGGCTGAGTTGTTTTACAATCAACAAAGAGGCGATGGGAGTAGTAACTCCTGAGAAAATCAGGCTTGCATTAGAAGCGGAAAATATTGAATCGAGACCTATTTGGAAGCCGATGCATATGCAACCGGTATATGCAGACAGGGACTACATAACAGTTAACGGCACAAATGTTGGTGAGGATATCTTTGAAAGAGGTTTGTGCCTGCCGTCGGACATTAAAATGACAGAGGAGCAGCATGAAAGGGTTATTGAGATAATAAGGGAGTTATTTTAAATGTATAGAAAATATATAAAGCGGCTATTTGATGTTGTATGCGCATTATCTGCTATAATAGTGTTTTGGTGGCTTTACATAATAGTTGCGATATTAGTCAAAATAAAAATTGGAAGTCCTGTAATCTTTAAGCAGAAAAGACCAGGCAAAAATGAAAAGATCTTCAAATTGTATAAATTCAGGACTATGACTGAAGAAAGAGATAAAAATGGAGATTTGTTAACTGATGATATGCGACTTACCAAATTTGGAAGACTTTTAAGAAAAACGAGCTTAGATGAACTCCCTGAGGTATTTAATATACTAAAAGGTGATATGAGTGTGGTTGGCCCAAGGCCGCTGTTGGTAGAATACTTACCCCTTTATAACGATGAACAGCGACACAGACATGATGTAAGACCGGGGCTTACCGGATTGGCGCAGATAAACGGAAGAAATAATACGACATGGGAAGAAAGATTCTCGCATGATTTAGAATATATAGCTAATATTTCGTTTTATCTTGATGTGAAGATTATTATTTCAACAGTTTGGAAAGCATTTGTGAAAAAAGATGGAATAAATCAAAGTGAACAGACGACCATGCAAAGTTTTTCAGAGTATGTTAGCAGTAAAGAATTAGAATATTCGGAGGACCAATAATGACAGATCTTGCTTTAAGAGTATTAAATGCGGAATCAGGTAAAACGCATTTATTTTCTGTCGGACAAGCGGGGATGCATTATAAAAAGCAGTAAAGGCAGATTGTTAGCTATTGATACTGTTCCGTGCCACTACGGTATGTTTGCATCTCGTGGTGGAAACCCCGGGTTATTTTATAAAATTATGACAGAGGAATATCCGGATAATGCATTTTTGCTTATGGCTCAAGGTGAAAAAATTACAATTTGACAGTGAAATAATGGAGGATAAAATATGTCTAAAGAATTTAATGGAAAAAAGCTATTAATACTTGGAGGAAACCCTGAGACATCTGCCCTTGTCAAAATGGCGAATGATATGGGTATCAAGACGATAGTGACCAGTGCAAGACATTCTGATGATGCAAAAAAATATGCATGGAAAAGCTTTGATGTTGATGGAATGGATGTTTCAGGTGTTATTGCTCTTGCAAGAGAAGAAGAGGTTGACGGTGTCTTAGTTGGTGTCGCAGATATTCTTGTACCATCATATTGTAAGGTTTGTGATGCTCTTGGATTTCCATGCTATGCAACTCAGCAAATTGTAGATGTGTTTGCATTCAAGGATGTTTTTAAGTCCACATGTGAAAGATATGGAATTCATGGTATTCCCGAATATTATCTTGATGAAGAAATGAAAGAATGTGATATAGAAAAAATCCAATATCCGGTAATGGTTAAGCCCGTAGATAATGGCGGCGGTGTCGGAATGACTGTTGTGTATAATGAGGGCGAGCTGCGGGATGCAGTTAAGAAGGCTCTTGCCGCTTCCAATAAAAAACGATTTATTGTCGAGAAATATATGCAGTGCGAAGATATGGGAATGTACTATACCTTTAAGGATGGAGTATGTAGTGCATCTTGTATTTATGACCGATATACTACGGATGAGCAGCCGGGATTAAGCCGTGTTTGCTTGGGAGGAACATACCCTTCTAAGCATATAGATGGATATTTTGAACGTATGCATGACAATGCTTGCCGCATGTTCAAGGATATCGGAATTAATAATGGTGTGTTGATGCTGTCTGCATTTTATGAAAACGGAGAGTTTTATGTATATGACACCGGATTCAGGCTTCAGGGTGAAGCGCCGCACCTTATTATTGATGCAATACAGGGATTTGATCAAAGAGAAATGCTTATCAGATTTGCACTTACAGGTTCAGAAGGAGATGTAGATTTAGAAGCTTCCGATGATGCATTTTTAAGAGGGAAGTGGGCAGCTACAGTATGGTTCTTGTTAAAAAATGGAGCTATAAACGGTATCGAAGGACTTGAGGACATAGACAATGATAAACGCGTTATTGCAAACGTTCAAAGACTTTATGTCGGAGACAGTGTACCGGAGGAATGGATTGGTACCGAGAAGCAGGTTATGACACGGTTATATCTTGTGTGTGATAGTAAGGAAGAATTAGCAGAAGCTATTTCAGAATATTTGGATAAAGTGAAGGTCTACGATGCTGACGGAAATAATATGCTATTAAGCGGGTTTAATGTAAAAGAAGCTTTGGAGTTGAACTAAACAATGAACAAAAAATTAGCTGGTAAGGTTATAGTTGTATCAGGTGGAACTAAAGGCGTAGGAAAAACCGTATCGGAGGAGCTTGCCCGACACGGTGCTAAGGTGGTTATTGGCGGACGAGATGAAGAATCTGCAATGAAAACAATAAAAATCATGCGTACCTACGGAAGTGACGGACTTTTTGTATACACCGATCTCGAAAATGTAGATGACTGTAAAGAGTTGTTTGATAAAACTGTAGAAAAATATGGAAAAGTAGATGGATTTTTCAATTATGCCGGCGTAACGCCGGTTTCACCGTTAGATACCTGCGATCAGGAAACTTTTGATTGGGTTATGAATGTTAATTTTCGCGCATGTTTTTTCTGTTGCCAACAGGCTATTAAATACATGAGAGAAAATAATGGTGGTTCAATTGTATTAACTGGTTCTGCACATGCATGGGGTGGACAAAAGGACAGGGCGGCATATGCTTGCTCTAAAGGAGTTTTGTTGACATTGATGGAACATATTTCTCATAATTATGCATCAGAGCATATACGCTGCAACTATTTAACACTGGGGTGGACACCTACTGAGGGGGAGGTAGAACTTAGAAAATCGCAGGGAGAAACTGAGGCAGAGCTTAGAAAACGTGCAGCGGCGATTCTTCCTATGGGGAGAATGCTAGAAAAAACGGATTATGTTGATGCCTTAATTTATCTGATGAGTGATGCTTCTTCTATGATGACAGGAAGTACATTTAGAATAACTGCAGGAGAATATATATAAAGAAACTTTTGAGGGTGATTGTATGAACAGGTTAATCAAGGAAATTAACAGTATATTATGTGCTGATAAGATTATTTTGGGTTATCCTGAGCTGAAGGCAAAGAACAATGCAGTAAATTTGAATTTATATCATCCGGAATTTTATGTGGGGCATGGTGAGGATAAAAACATAAATAATCTTGGTGACTATTTATCAAAAGTCATTGTGGAGTTTATGTGTAAAAGCAGAGGAGTATCAATTGATAAGTATATTAGAGGAAGACAGCATTTGTATGCTATCGGCTCGATTCTTCTTATGGGTTATCAGAATTGTACTGTATGGGGAACGGGATTGCCGTTTGTTCCAAGCGCGCTAAGGGGCATTATGCACCGAAAGCCTTTAAGGAAGCTTGATATACGATGTGTTCGCGGTCCTCTTACGGCGGATATTCTGAATGCGTGGGGGCATAATTGCCCTAAAATATACGGAGATCCGGCAGTATTAATGCCGATTATATATACTCCAACGGCTAAAGAAAATAAAAAAGAGTTACTTTACATACCTCATTATCAACATGAGGATCAGGTAGAGAAATTAGGGATTAATACGAATGTTGTAAGCATGCGCACAAGTGATTATAAGACAGTTATTGATGAAATATGTTCGGCAAAAAGAGTTATATCAAGTTCGCTTCATGGTATTATTCTTGCTGAAAGCTATGGTATTCCTGCGGTGTTTCTAAATACATGGCAGAAGCGATACCTATTTAAATTTGAGGATTGGTATTTATCTACCGGAAGAACCCCGGATTATTCTGTTACAACTTTTGATGAGGCAATAAAAGCAGAGGTAAATATTCCGAAAAATATACAACTGCTGCAGAATAATTTAATTCATTCATTTCCTGAGGACTTGTGGAGATAGATATTTACATATTTTGAAAGCTATTCATGCAGATTGCAAGGTATAGCTATTAGGGTGAGTGATATGAAAAATGTTTTATTTACGGCTTCTGTTGCAAGCCATATAGCTGCATTTCATCTTCCGTATCTTGAGTGGTTTAAGAACGAAGGGCACAGAGTAGATGTGGCGGCAAGCGGTAGCCTGAACCTACCGTTTTGTGATAATCAATTTAATATACCGAATGTAAGAAACCCTTTCAGCATGAATGTAATTAAGGGATATAAGGAACTTAAGCAGATAATATCATCAGGGCATTATGACATAATTCATTGCCATACGCCTGTTGCATCAATTCTTACAAGGCTTGCGGCAAGAAAGGCACGAAAGCATGGTACGAAGGTGATTTATACAGCGCATGGTTTTCATTTCTTTAAGGGTGCGCCGCTGGAGAACTGGCTGATTTATTTTCCTATAGAGTGGTTATGTTCATTTGTGACAGATGTTTTGATAACAATTAATAAGGAAGATTATCAATTTGCAAAAAAGCATATACATGCAAAAAAAATATACTATGTTCCCGGAGTGGGAATTAATACAGAAAAGTATACCGATATCAATATAGACAAAGCAGAAAAGCGAAAAGAGCTTAATATTCCTGAGGATGCAGTAATTGCTGTGTCAGTTGGTGAGCTTAATTCTAATAAAAATCATGAACTGATAATAAAAGCGTTGTCTGTGCTTAAAAACCCGAATATACATTATTGTATTGCAGGAAAGGGTATGAGCCAGGAACACCTTGAAAAACTTGCTGAAGACAATGGAATTTTTGGGAATGTTCACATTTTGGGATATAGAACTGATATTGAAGAACTGCTTGCAGTAAGCGATATATTTTGCTTCCCGTCTTTTCGTGAAGGGTTGCCGGTTTCTCTTATGGAGGCTATGGCATCAGGGCTTCCATGTGTTGCGAGTAGAATAAGGGGAAATACCGATTTGATATCGGATGGAAGAAATGGTTTTTTGATTTCTCCGGTAGATGCTGCAACAACAGCAACTGCAATTGATAAAATTATTAAAGACAGAGATATGACAGAGAGAATGAAAGAAAACAACATTGAGGACATTAAAAGTTTTGACAGAAATACTGTAAATAAAATTATGATGGAGATATATACCAAGCTATAAGTAGGCATATCGGAAAGTAGGAATTATGAAAAACAGGCGAGTTGCATTTTTCTTGGGAAGCATGGGACGCGGTGGAGCTGAAAGGGTTATAAGCATTCTATCAAAAGAATATGCTGGATATGGCTGGGAAACAGACATTGGGTTGCTGCTTTTCAATAAAGTAGATTATGAACTTGATAAAAGCACAAGGGTATTGGATTTTACCGGAAAAGGTAATAGCAGATTGTTGCGTATTCCGATATGGATAAAGAACATCAGAAATTATGTTAAAGTGGAGCGCCCGGATGCTGTTGTTGCATTTGCAGCAAGAATTAACGTTCTTGTGATGCTTGCATGTATAGGATTGAATGTAAAAATAATAGCTTCGGAAAGAAATGATCCTCTGCATGACGGTAGAGGTGTAATCACCAGAATGATGACAAAGGTACTTTACCCAAAAGCAGAAAAGATTGTTTTTCAGACACAAAGGGTTAAAAATCAGTTTAATTCCAAGATAAAGGATAATAGTGTGGTTATCCCAAATCCCATCTCTGTTGCAGCTGAGGCTGTAGATAAGCCTGAAAAGAAAATTGTATCTGTAGGCAGGTTGACAAAACAGAAAAATCATAAAATGCTGCTTGAGGCATTTGCAAGAACAGTAAAAAAGCATCCTGAATATAAACTGCATATATATGGTGAGGGTGAGTTAAGAGAAGCATTGACAAGCCAGGCGCAAGAGTTGGGCGTTTCAGAACATGTATTTTTTCCGGGGAATGTGATGAATGTGCATGAAAAGATATGCGATGCAGAGTTTTTTGTTCTTTCCTCAGACTATGAAGGCTTATCAAATGCACTATTAGAAGCGATGATGATGGGTATTCCATGTGTTGCTACCGATTGTGCAGGCTCAGATGAGTATATAGAGAACAACGTAAACGGAAAACTGGTTCCTGTAGGGGATACTGATGCAATGGAGGAGGCACTTCTCTTTATGATAGAGAATGAGTCTGAGCGAAAAGCTTTTGGAAGAAAAGCAAAAATTACTGCTGAAAGTTTTTGCGCAAGTCATGTTTTGGAAAAATGGCACGAGATTATTGATTAAAATCAAAAGGAGTAAAATATGAATTCATCTGTAAAGAAAGTGTTGAGAATACTTCCGGATCAAGCATATATAAACCTGAAATATTTCTATCATTTCAAAAAGCTTCCAAATCTAAAAAATCCACAAACTTTTAATGAAAAGCTACAGTGGTTAAAATTACATGACCGCAAAGATATATATACAAAAATGGTAGATAAGTACGAGGCAAAAAAGTATGTTGGAGAGCTGTTGGGAGAAGAATACATTGTACCCAATTACGGTGTGTGGGACAGCTTTGATGATATAAATTTTGATGAATTGCCAAATCAGTTTGTGCTTAAATGTACTCATGATTGCGGCGGACTGGTAATATGTAGAGATAAAGCGAAGCTTGATATAGAGGCGGCAAGAGTAAAGATAAATAAATGCCTGAAGACGAACTATTTTTGGGAATGCAGAGAGTGGCCATATAAAAATGTCAAACCAAGAATCATTGCTGAAAAATATATGGCAGAGGACTTTAATAACGGATTAATTGATTATAAGTTTTACTGTTTTGGAGGAAAGGTAAAGTTTTTATATGTTTCGGAGGGACTTGAGAACCATGAAACTGCAAAAATAAGCTTTTTGACTCCTGATTGGGAATTTGCAGATTTTGGAAGATTGGACTATGAGTCACATAGTAAATTACCGGAAAAACCAAAAAATTATAAAAAAATGATTGAGATAGCAGAGGCACTTTCGAAGGATAATGCCTTCTTACGCGTTGACTTATATGAGGTGGAAGAAAAAATTTATTTCTCGGAGCTTACTCTGACACCTGCCAGCGGTTTAATGCCTTTTAATCCGAGCATATGGGATAAAAAGCTGGGAGATTTGGTACATCTGCCTAAAAAGAATGATTGAGTGTTAGCGAGGAAGAAAAATGAAAAATGTTGCTGTCATAATACCAACACTGAATAGTGGCGGTGCAGAGCGTATGGCTGCAAATATGTCAATTGAACTTGAAAAAAAATATAATGTATATGTGGTGGTTTTTAGCGCAGAAAGTGTGATGTATCAATATGGGGGAACCCTGATTGATTTAAATATTCCACCTTTGAAAGAAGCAAGTAAGCTAAGGCGTATAAATAATAGTATTAAACGCATATTTGCACTGAGAAAAATAAAAAAACAATATAAAATTGACTGTGCAATCAGTCATTTGAATGGGGCAAATCTTGTAAATGTGTTGTCAAGGACAAAAGAAAAAATTGTGTCGGTATTTCATTCCATGCCATCGTTAAGTATGAGCGCTAACAAGAAGAATATCTTTATGCATAATTTCATGGGCAGGCATTCTGATAAATACATAATGGTTTCAGAATTGGCAGCATATGATATGATTCATTCATTTAAGGTTCCGGATGATAAAGTGTCATGTATACATAATTTCTGCAGAGTAAAAGACATCGCAGTAGCATCGTCAGAGGATATCAGTAATGCGAAGGCAATTGAATTTTATCAGGCTCATTGCTACACGATTATCACTATGGGAAGGCTCGCCAAGGTTAAGGGACAGAAGAATCTGATCAGAGCATTTAGCGAAATAAAGAAAATTGTTCCGGATTGCGGATTGATAATTCTGGGTGAAGGAGAAGAAAGAAAAAATCTTGAAGGGCTGATAAAGGATTTGGGGCTTGAAGCTGATGTATATATGCCGGGTGTAATAGAAAATCCATTTCCGTATATAAAACAATCAAGTGTCTTTGTACTATCATCCTTGTCTGAAGGATTGCCTATGGTACTTATTGAAGCTGCAGCCTGCGGCTGCCCGATTGTATCTACGGATATGAAGTCAGGGGCGCGAGAAGTGCTGGCGCCGGACACTGATATACTGTATTCAGCAAAGGATAAGGAATATGCGAAATTCGGTATATTGGTACCGGTTTGCAGTAAAAATACAGAGAATACAGCAGATATTACGGTTGAAGAAAAGCTAATGGCTAATGCAATTACTGAAATGATAGAAAACGAAGCATTGAGATCGAAATATATTATTGAGAGCAGAGAGTGTGTTGATAGCTATAGCCCTGAAACTATTATGAAGAAATGGATTGCTCTAATAGAAGAATGAACTTTTTAAAATCGGAGGAAAATATGAAAATTCTTTTTTTAGTTCCAAGTCTGCAAAGCGGTGGAGCTGAACGGACAATAACATATCTTTCATCTTATCTTGCAAAAAATGGATTTGACACAACTATAGTATCTATTTCGGATGGCGTTTTTTATGCATTGGATGAAAATGTGCACATGAAAACACTTCATGTAAAATCACAATCTGCAAATATTATTGAAAGACTATACTTAATTATAAAAAGATTTGTAAGAGTAAATTATTTTTTGACTAAAAATAATTTTGAAGTTGTTTTCTGTATGTTACCTGAAACTGCAAAATATATTCTTAGACTAAAAAAGCGGAAGGCATTTAAGTTGATAACCTCCGAAAGAAACAATCCTGCGATAGTAACTGATAAGAAACACATCAAATTAAAAGAAAAGATATATAAACAAAGTGATGGTATAGTATTTCAGACTCAGCGTGCTATGGATTTTTATCATGATGATATAAGAAAAAAAGGTGTTGTGATACATAATGCTGTCGGAAATGAATATGTGCATCAGGTCCCTGCTCAGGTAGACAGAAAGAAAAAAATATCAGCGATCGGAAGACTTGCTCCACAAAAGGATTATCCGGTTCTTTTCAATGCCTTTAAAATTGTTCTGGATAAACATCCTGAATACATGTTAGAGATTTTTGGTAATGGTGCAGATAAGCAGAAATTAGAAAATTTGGCACAAAGCATGGGGATTAGCAAAAATATCTGCTTTATGGGAATTCAGCAGGATGCCATCCTGCGTGCTGCTGATTCTGCCTGCTACGTGATGAGTTCTAAATTTGAGGGTATGCCGAATGCATTAATGGAAGCTATGGCTGTTGGGTTGCCATGTGTGTCCACAGACTGTCCGAATGGACCTGCAGAGTTGATAGTTAATGGTGAGAATGGTCTTTTGGTTCCCGTTGGCGATTATGATGGATTGGCAGAGGCAATACTTAAAATGATAGAGGACCGGGATTTCGCAGAAGCATGCGGAAAAAATGCTAAAAAGATTTTAGAAACACATAGTGTTGAGATTAAGGCGAAGGAATATTTGAATTATATGTTACAGGTATATAATAGGGAGAAAAGATGATAGAACAAGAGATTTTTGCTGTGAACAAAGCTAAAGAAAAACGTCATATTGGATTTATAGTAAAAATGCTGATATTTTTAGCGTTGATATATGCAAAGAATATTATGGAAATATCAATCCCTGTCAGCTTATTATTGGTTATGTCTGCGTTTATTGTAGTAACAGGGGACAGAGATGAAATAATAATCCTGGGGATTTGTTGCATTCCGCTATCTTCTTCCTTTCAATACAAATATACATTACTAATGTGTATTATTGTTTATTTCTTAAAGTACCGTAAAGATATTGAATATAACTCTTATATATTGCCACTGGTATTTATGATGTTATGGGAGGGGTTGCATGCCTTTGCATATGCATATTCTTTAAATGAATATTTAAGAAGTTTTGCAGAATTGCTTTTTTGCACGTTTTTTATGATAAATATGTGTAAAAGTATCAACTATCCTTTACTTTGCAGAATGTTAGCATTTTCGACTATAGTTATGTGTTTTATAGTCCTCATGAACCTTTTGGAAAGTACAGGATATGACTTTGAAGGAATCTTTACAGGTACATATCGATTTGGTGTAGGAGATAAAGAAGCTGAGAATTTTGGCGCAAACTATAATGCAAATGCTTTGGGATTTATGTGTAATCTCTCAATTGTAGGGTTGTTGCAGCTGGCATCACTGAAAAAACAAAAAGCAACCGATTATGCGATGATAGTTGGATTGATGTTTTTTGGATTTTTGACTATGTCGCGGTCATTCATCATATGTCTTGCGTCGGTGTTTGTTATGTTCGTTCTGTCAAGAAAGGGCGGCATAGCGGGAAATATTAAAACAATTATAGGCATAGGAGTTATTATTGGTGCAACTTACTATATTATGACTAATTACGCATCGTTCATTATAGAAGGAATTTTTGAACGTTTCCAGGAAAAGGATGTTTCCGGAGGACGTGTTGATCTGATATCTTTCTATAATAAGCATATTTTTTCTGATATGAAATATCTTCTTTTTGGACTGGGACTTCAGGATTTACTACCTAAAGTCTATAGAATATACAGAACGAAGGTAAATGTATGCCATAATGGAATACAGGAGCTGTTACTGGTGTGGGGGATTCCTGGATTAGTAATGTTTATATGGTTTATAAAAAAAATGATTGAATCTGCCAGAAGTACTGCAAAAGGATACAAACTTATTAATTTTGCACCATTACTGCTAATTACATTGTATGTGCAATCAGGACAGCTTATTACGTCAGGACAGGTTTTATTGTCGTTGGCATTTGCATATATGAGTATGTGTGTTAATTTTAAGGAGGAAATGGCATGATACATTTTGCAAAAATAAAAAAGCTTAAAAGGATACCTCATTACTTATATCACCCCGAAAAGATTGTTTTAATTATTAACAGCTTTAAGTTTGGGCACTTTTTTCCGGATAAGTTTTTCTTACGATGTTTATATAAGGCTTATACAAAAAAAAGTCTTAATTTAAAGAATCCTAAAACCTTTAATGAGAAGCTTCAGTGGCTTAAGCTACACGATAGGAAACCTGAGTATACAAAAATGGTAGATAAGTATGAAGCAAAAAAAATCATAGAGGAAAAGATTGGAAAAGAATATGTGGTTCCTGTAATTGGTATATGGGATAAATTTGAGGATATAGATTTCGAATCACTCCCACAGCAATTTGTTTTAAAATGCACGCATAGTGGCGGTGTGATTGTCTGCAAAGATAAACTCAAGCTGGATTTAGAAGAAGCAAAAAGAAAAATTAACAGATCCCTTAATATAAATTATTTTTGGCATGGCAGGGAGTGGCCATATAAAAATGTTGAACCAAAAATTATGGCTGAAGAGTTTATCCCAAATAGCAGAGAAGAAGATACAGACAGTAGCCTGGTTGTTTATAAAGTATTTTGTTTTAACGGAGAACCACGAATATTGCAGGTTATACAAAATGACAAGCGCGAGGACGAATCAATAGATTATTTTGATACCGATTGGAAGTTATTAAATTTAAAGCAAAACTTTCCTAATAGTGAGGTGCATCTTGATAAACCGGAAAGGTTTGAAGAAATGCTTTGTTTATCAAAAAAATTGTCTGAAGGAAAGACATTTTTAAGAGTTGATTGGTACGTTTCAAATGGGAGATTGCTATTTTCGGAATTCACATTTTACTCTGATGCTGGTGTGGCTTCATTTAAACCGGAGGAATGGGACTACAAGCTGGGGCAATGGATTGATTTGACAGGGATTTCTGAAAATTAAGTAAGAAGGTTTAGAATGGATAATAAAGTAATAAATGCAACAAAATGGTCTATGGCGGCGGAGTTGGCGGCAAAGTTAATATCACCGATAGTAAATATGGTGCTGGCTCGTCTGTTAGTGCCACAGGCTTTTGGTGCGGTTGCAACTATAACCATGATAATAAGCTTTGCAGAAATATTTACTGATGCAGGCTTTCAGAAATACATAGTTCAGCATAAGTTTGTTGATGGAGATGATCTTGACAAAAGTGTAAATGTGGCATTTTGGTCGAATTTCACATTATCATCATTGATTGTTTTGTTTATATGGATATTCAGGGAGCCAATAGCAATATTGGTAGGCGCTCCGGAACTATCTTTAGGAATAGCGGTGGCGTCATTCTCAATACTTTTTGTGGCGTTTTCCAGTATTCAAATGGCGGTATACAAAAAATCACTGCAATTTAAAACTTTGTTCTATGTACGGATGATAGTTAGCCTCATACCACTGATTGTGACAATCCCCTTTGCTGTTATACTTCGAAATTACTGGGCACTTGTAATAGGGACTTTGTGCAAAGATCTTATTCAGGCGATTATCTTGACTGCAAGGTCTGAATGGAAACCAAGACTGTTTTATTCTTTAAAAAAATTTAAAGAGATGTTCTCGTTTACCGCGTGGACATTGCTTGAAACTGTTGCCATATGGCTAACGGCATATATTGGCACCTTTATAGTAGGAAGGACACTTAGTAATTATTATTTGGGACTTTATAAAACATCAATGACCACAGTGAATTCATATATGGGAATTGTTACTGCGGGGATAACCCCCGTATTGTTCTCTGCGTTATCTAAATATCAGAACGATGAAGAAAAGTTCAGAGCCACATATTTTGACTTCCAAAAGTGGGTGGCAATATTGTCAATTCCTATGGGGTTAGGAATTTTTATTTACAGAGATCTGGTAGTAGAGATATTACTTGGCAGTCAGTGGTCTGAAGCAAGTGGATTTGTAGGCTTATGGGGACTAATCAGTTCTTTTAGTATTGTACTGAATAATTTTACAAGTGAGGTTTGCAGAAGCAAGGGTAAACCACAAATATCGTTAGTGTCTCAACTCATACAGTTAGCATTTCTAATACCAACTATTATGGTAAGTATTAACTATGGTTTTAAAATATTATATATTTCAAGATCACTTATAAGTTTGCAAAATATTATTGTTTCATTAATAGTAGTGGATAGAATTTTTGGTATACAGATTTACAAAATTATTAAAAATATTTTCCCGCAAATTCTGTCAGCAATAGTAATGACTATTATTTCATGTAGTATAAAAGATTTGTTACCGGGAATAGTATGGCAGTTTGTGTCAATAGGTATTAGTATAATAGTGTATTTTATTGTTTTGTTTACTTTCCCTGAAATGAGAGAAACATACATTTCTATTATAAATAAAAGAATAAAAAATAAAAAGCAAAAATGAAGTTTTTTGGGAGATATAATGATGTATATTATAAAAAAAACTATGCCGTAAAATAGAAATGAAGCGTGCAAATCAAACGTATGAAAGCAAAATAAACTATTTAAGGAAACAAGGAGCCAAAATTGGCAGCACAACAAAGCTAAACTGTTGTGTTGAGGCCTTTGGAACAGAGCCGTATTTAATAGAGGTAGGGGAAAACTGTCTCCTGACATCAGGAATCCATCTTTTTACCCATGATGGAGAAAAAACGGTTTTGGATAATTTAAACTATTTTGAAGGTGAACAGATGGATAAAATCGCACCGATTAAGATTGGAAATAACGTATATATGGGAATTGGTGCTTGTGTTTTGCCGGGGATTACAATCGGTAATAATGTCATTATAGGTGCCGGAGCAGTTGTTACGAAAGATATTCCTTCAAATAGTGTTGCAGCGGGTGTACCTGCAAAGGTAATATCGAATATTGATGATTATTGTGAAAATAGTAAAAGAAAAAATATACTGTATCCTACGATGAATTTAACACCAAAGCAGAAAAAGGAATATCTTAAAAGAGTTTTTGATATTAACTAATTATAAATTTGTTATGAATAGTCTGGTATTAAGGCTAAGAGAAATTTAGGGAGTGATTAAGACGCAAAGCTTTGAAAATATGCTATATCTATTTGGTGCGCATGCCAATTGTGCAGAGGTTAAAATTGATGATAGGTTGGATGTCGAGCAAATCCGCAAGTATTCTATCGAGCAGGGAATTTGGACAATGGTTTATCCTGAGCTTGCGAAGGTTTGCGATGCTGCAAAGTATCAGCAGGAGTTTTTTACTATAGTTTCAAGAGGGGTAATACGGAAGGAATTTACTCTTGGAATTATACAAAAGCTTGAGGAAAGTGGGATAAAATGCTGCCTGTTAAAGGGTGCAACGCTTTCACCTTTGTATGCTGACCCTGAGTGCAGAATTTCAAGCGACACAGATATTTTGATTGATGAAAATGACGAAAAAAAAGTAACTGACTTACTTTTAGAATATGGCTACAATGTAAAGGAACGACCGGCAAATCATCATCATATGAGTGCTGTGCATAAAGTCGGTGGACTTTTAGAGGTACACGTACGCCTCTACAATGAAATGACGAAAAAGATTGTATTCAATAATGCCGATATATTTAATGAGCCATGGAATAAGGTGGAGATTGACGGCAAGAGTTATCACGTTCTTGGAAACAATGACAACTTAATGTATTTGACTGCACACTATATAAAACACCTGATAAACAGTGGTGGTGGAGTGCGTCAGATGATGGACTTGCTGTTATTCATTGAAAAAAATAAGGATGAAATTGATTTAGAAAAATATGAACAAACATTGAAAGAACTTAAATATGATAAGCTGATTGATGTAGTTAAATCTGTCGGCGCAAAGTATTTCGGGTTTGATTATGAAATTAAAGACGAAGGTCTTATGAGAAAAGTTTTGACTGACACTGAAATAGGCGGAATTTTTGGACATTCGACAGAGGATAGAAAAGGATTTTTTGGTGAGTATTGTAAGAGACGCACAACAATGTCGAAAACAAAATCTAAATTATATATGTTTATAAGAAGAGAAGGTGGATATATCTGGTTTCCGAAACAGAAAACTTTAGTTAATGTATATGGATATAGATATGCCAGATACAAGGTTTTTCTTCCGATTGCATGGATACATCGATATGTTGATGTAATACTTGGTAAGCGGAAGCCGGAAGTGACAGCGGATGAAACACAAGCGTTTGAAAATCGGATGAATTTGATGCGAGAATTAGGAATGATAGATTAGGAGTGGTAATATGTGCAAGGTATTAGTAACAGGAGCGGCGGGATTTATAGGGTATTATTTATCCGAACGTCTGCTTGATGGCGGAGTAAAGGTTATTGGATATGATAACTTAAATGATTACTACGATACAAGGCTTAAGGATGCACGTCTTGAAATTTTGAATAAGTATGACGGCTTCACATTCATAAAAGGGAACCTTGCAGACAAGGACAAGGTTATGTCTGTGTTTGAAGAGTACAAGCCTGAAATCGTGGTGAATCTTGCAGCACAGGCAGGTGTGCGTTATTCAATCACGAACCCTGATGCGTATATAGAAAGCAATATGATTGGCTTTTTTAACATTTTAGAGGCTTGTAGGGCATACCCTGTAAGACATCTTGTTTATGCATCCTCGTCATCTGTTTACGGTACAAACAAAAAGGTGCCATACTCTGTTGAAGATAAGGTGGACAACCCCGTATCACTCTATGCGGCAACTAAGAAGTCAAACGAGTTAATGGCGCACGCATATTCAAAGCTTTACAAAATCCCTGCAACCGGACTTCGTTTCTTCACAGTTTACGGACCTATGGGAAGACCCGACATGGCGTACTTCGGCTTTACCAATAAGCTCGTTAAGGGCGAGAAGATACAGATTTTCAACTTCGGCGATATGAAGCGTGACTTTACATATGTTGATGATATAGTAACAGGAATTGTAAACGTAATGGGTAAGCCGCCGGTGGAAAATGAGGACGGTGCACTTTATAAGGTTTATAACATCGGAAACAATAAGCCTGAGGATTTACTCTACTTTGTTGAAACACTTGAAAAATGCCTGATGAACGAGGGAATTATTGATAAGCCGGCAGAAAAGGAATTTCTTCCAATGCAGCCGGGTGATGTATACCAGACCTATGCAGATGTTGATGATTTAATAAAGGATTTTAATTTCAAACCAAGCACAAGTCTTGAAGAAGGACTTTCACGCTTTGCAAAATGGTATAAGGAATTTTACAGATAATAATCTGTTGAGAAAGGAAGTATAACAATGAAAATAGCAGTTGCCGGAACAGGCTATGTGGGGCTTTCAAATGCAATTTTACTGGCGCAGAACAACGAGGTATGGGCAGTTGATATTATCCCTGAAAAGGTGGATATGATAAATAACAAAAAATCACCTATTGTTGATAAGGAAATTGAGGAATATTTAGCAGAAAAAGAGTTAAATCTGACCGCAACCTTAGACGGTGAGTCGGCATATAAGGACGCAGAATTTGTTGTAATATCAACACCGACTAATTACGACCCACAGCTTAATTACTTTGATACATCAAGTGTTGAGGCTGTGATTGAGCTTGTAATGAAGGTAAATCCTGACGCAATTATGGTTGTAAAATCGACAGTACCTGTTGGATTTACCGAGGATATGCGAAAGAAATATAACTGCGATAAGATTATTTTCTCTCCGGAATTTTTGAGAGAGGGCAGAGCACTTTTTGATAACCTTTACCCGTCGAGAATTATCGTGGGTGCAGTAGATGAATTAAAGGATAAGGCACATCAGTTTGCAGCTCTTTTAGCAGCGGGTGCAATTAAGGAGGATATTCCTGTTCTTATAATGAATACAACAGAAGCAGAGGCTGTTAAGCTGTTTGCAAATACATACTTAGCACTTCGTGTTTCATATTTCAATGAGCTTGATACCTATGCCGAGGCAAGAGGTCTTGATACAAAATCAATTATCGAAGGTGTAGGACTTGACCCGAGAATTGGCAGTCATTATAATAATCCATCCTTTGGTTACGGTGGATATTGTCTGCCAAAGGATACAAAACAATTATTAGCCAATTACAATGATGTTCCAAATAACATCATTGGTGCCATAGTAGACGCAAACCGTACAAGAAAGGACTATATAGCAGACAGAATTCTGCAGCTTGCAGGCTTTGGTGTAAAACAGAATCCTGTAGTTGGAATTTATCGCCTTACAATGAAATCGGGTAGTGACAACTTCCGTCAAAGCTCAATACAGGGCGTAATGAAACGAATTAAGGCTAAAGGTGTGCAGGTAGTAGTGTATGAGCCGACCTTGGAGGCCGAGGATTTCTTCTCATCAAAGGTAATTAAAGACATTAATAAATTTAAAAATATCTGCGATGTTATTGTTGCAAACCGATTTAATAGTGAAATTGAGGATGTAATTGATAAGGTTTACACAAGAGATTTGTTCTTCAGAGATTAATTGAATATGTTAAAACCTACGGATTTTCCGTAGGTTTTTTATTGTCCCATATGTCCCGATAGAATGTGTTATTATTGGTTATAGGAGAGAAGTATGAGGATAGGATGATGTGATATGTGGGTATAAATATGGCAAAGTAAAAGACAAAGAGAATAGGAGGAAAAGAAATGGAATTTAAATTTAGTATTAAAAATGATTTGCTTGTATTAAATGGACAGGCAAAGGGGGTGACAGGAAATGTCAATTCATATGTATGCAGCTTTGATATACTGACAGACGGTGATCTTACGTGGCTTTGCGTATTTAAGCAAGGTGAAAATGCATATCAGCAGGTAATTGAAAATGGCAAGTGCATAATGCCTAAGGAGGTTTTAGAAGCTGTAGGAGAGGTTCAAATCGGCTGTTATGCTACAAATGAAGAAAAGAGAATCAGCACAAACTGGGTTGAGCTTAACATTTCAGAGGGTGCATACACTGACGCTACTTTGCCGCAGGAGCCTCTACCTGATGTATGGGAAACACTTGTAATGCGTACACTTCCATACATTGGCGAAAATGGAAATTGGTATGTGTATGATAAGGAAAAGGGAGAATATATAGACAGTAAACAGCCATCAAAGGGCGAAAAGGGAAATACAGGATATACCCCGGTGCGTGGTGCGGACTACTGGACAGATGCGGATAAGGCTGAGATCAAAGCATATGTTGAGGAGGCAATTTTAGGAGGTGAGTGGTAATGAGCGTGAAGGAAAAAATGATTGCACTTGCTGATGAAATAAGGGCGAAAACCGGCAAGGAAGAAGCAATGTCATTAGATGCAATGGCAGAGAATATTCAAGAGGTTTACGATTCCGGAGCAAAGTCAGAATATGATGCTTTTTGGGATAAATATCAACAAAATGGAAAAAGAGAAAACTATAATTATGCTTTTAATGGAAGCGGATGGAATGACACAACTTTTAAACCTAAATATGACATTGTTTTTGTAAGTGCAGGAAACATAATGACAGGAGTTTTTAATGAGTGCCTTATTACAAATCTTTCAGATATACTAAAAACACAAAATATATCTATCGATTGCTCGAAATATATTGGCTCAAATCCAGTAAATTTATTTTATAGATGCCTATATTTAGAACAAGTGCCATTGATAAATGTTCCAACAACTGCAAACTATGGTGCACATTTTTATGGTTGTGCAAAATTGCATACAATCGAGGGAATGGTGCTAAGTAACAATGGAACACAATCCTTTGGTGACACCATGTTCTATAACTGTATATCTCTAAAAAATATCACTATTACAGGAAAAATAGGCAACGATTTTGATATTCATTGGTCTCCGCTAACAAAGGATAGTATACTGTCAATTTTTACTGCTCTATCGGACACTGCTATAGAAAAAACGGTGTCATTTTCCTTATCGGCAGTAAATAAGGCATTTGAAACAGCAGAGGGAGCAGTGGATGGCAGTATATCGTATGAGTGGAATGAACTTTTGAGTACAAAAGCGAATTGGACAGTGGTGTTGATGTAAAGGAGTGAGTTAAATGAAAAGAAGAAAAGCTTTATATGCAGAAGCTGGAAAAATCCTTACTAATGGTAACATTTATGGTAAAGTAATATATCTTGCAAATAACCTGGATGAAAGTAATTTTTATAAAATTACAGAAAGTGAATATGAGATAATGTTAGAAAAAGACACAGAAGATATTATGTGATTTAGTAGAATTCTTCTTTGGTGATGAAGATAATCATATTAACAAATTTTTGTTGACGGACTTTCTAACAAATCGTATAGTAATCGTCATTTTTGCAAATTATTGATGGTTGCTAGGATACTCTTTAAAAGTGCAGAAATTTCGCATAATTATGCAGATTTTAGATGGTTTTACATAATTTCTCTACTTTGCCATTACAATATTATCCGAACTTTTTATGTTTGCAGTAACAGTGAAAAGTTCGGATTTTATTTTGTTCGGTTCGCCAAAACATGCAAATACGAACTCTTTGCTTTTGGGTAATTGAAATATATCCAAATTCTGCTAAAGCAGAGGTGACGGAAAAATGTGATATTCCGGTTCTTGAAAGGATTCAAAAATATTATAAAGGTACGGGGTTTGGCTTACCATAATTATGCGAGTTCAAAATATGATGCTTTGGGAATGGAAAATACTCTGCCGGAGAAGCTTCTTTATAAGGTTGCAGATATGATAAGACGCGGAAACAGCAGTATTTGTATTCTTAATGATGACGTAATTTTCAAGGCGTATGAAAAAATCGGCGTTCCGAAAAGCGATGCTGTGAACTATGTTGTTCTCGGATGCTATGAGCCGATTGTAATGGGTAAGGAAGAGGCAGAA
>JAZNIV010000124.1:0-3559 GCA_045577675.1 Clostridia bacterium | reverse complement strand
TAACCGTCCATACCGAACAGGCACCAAAAAAAGAGGAAGAAAAAAAGCCGGAGGTAAAAAAACCACAGCCCTCAACAAGGCAATTTGTGCCGGTTGACGTATCAAGCTTAACACCCCAGTCGCCTACAGTGGCAGCTGCCCGGAAATGGGACAAGATTGCACAGACTATCGCAAAACAATATCCACACGTAGCGGCGGCGGTTTTGAACAGGCAGGTTACAATTGACGGTGAGGGAATCATTCTTATCTTTAAGAAAAATGAAATGATGCTGAAAAAAATCGGTGCAACCTTTCTGCCGCAGATTACAGAAGTGCTGTGCCGACTGAGCGGACACCAGCTTGTAGTTAAAACCGCTTTTTATGAAGAAATCGAAGATAACATTATAGATTACTGGAAAATCAGCGGTAACGGCTCAGACGAAACACTGGCTGATGCTTCTAAGGACCCAATTGACCGGCTTGCCGACAGCTTTCCAGAGCTTGTGGAAATCACTGATGAATCAGAATTTCTTGACTACAAAGCAGAGGAGGACAACTTTTCACAGGCGGAAATGGGCGACGAACCTGAGGATGATGACGATGATACCGAAGAGTTCTTAGATGAGGACGAACGGGAAGAATAGTATAAAATCAGGCAGAAAACCTGTAAAATATAAGTAATTTAAAGGAGATTTTTAAAATGGGAAAATACAAGGGCTTCGGAGGAAGCGGAATGAATCAAAACAAAAAAGTGTCAAATGTTGTAAGACAGGCACAGCTTATGCAAGAGAAAATGGAGGCCGTTCAGGCTGAGGTTGAAAGTAAGACCATTGAAGCAACAGCCGGTGGCGGTGTTATAACCGTTGTTGCAAACGGCAAAAAGGAAATTGAATCAATCAAAATCAAGCCTGAAGCTGTTGACCCTGACGATGTTGAAACACTTGAAGATTTGATTATGGTAGCCGTTAATGACGCAATCAAGAAAGCCGACGATATGATGACTGAAGGTATGAGTGAAATCACAGGCGGAATAAACATTCCGGGATTGTTTTAATTAATGAGGTTCTAAAATGTACTCACCAATGATTGAAAGCCTTATAGAGCAGTTTGCACAGTTCCCCGGCATCGGCAGAAAAAGTGCCGAGCGAATGGCATTTTATGTACTTGATGTAATGTCGGATGCCGATGCAAATATGCTCGCCGAGGTTATTACCCTTACAAAAAAGTCGGTTGCGTTTTGCGAGGTTTGCCAGAACCTTACAGATGTTTCCCCTTGTCCTATTTGTGCATCAAACCGCAGGGATAACTCTGTGATATGTGTTGTAGAACAGCCAAAGGATGTTTCTGCAATCGAAAAAACAGGACAATATTCAGGGCTTTACCACGTTCTTCATGGAGCTATTTCACCAATTGACGATATAACCCCTGAGGATATTAAAATAAAAGAGCTTTTACTCCGATTGTCCGGCGGCGATGTGAAGGAAGTTATAATGGCGACCAACCCTACCGTAAACGGCACTGCAACGGCAGTTTATATACAAAAGCTGTTAAAGCCTATGGGCGTTAAAGTAACACGTATCGCACATGGTATTCCGATAGGCTCTGACCTTGAATATGCCGATGAAATGACACTTTCAAAAGCCCTCGAGGGCAGAACTGAAATGAACTGAAAAACAGGCATAAAAATGCCTGTTTTTTTATTGACAATTGTATAGAATATGTACTTTTGATTGCCTAAAAGCACAATTAACACAAGCTATAATCAATACAACATTTCTTGCGAACAAAAAAATCAAAAAAATACTTGCAAAACACAAAAAACTGTGTTATACTATTAAATGGTGCTTTGTGTTACCAAATATTAAAAGAAGGAGGAGCCACTAATGAGAGAAGGAATTCATCCGGAATACAAGCAGACAGTTATCAAATGTGCTTGTGGCGAAGTAATCGAGATTGGTTCAACAAAAGAGAATATCAATGTCGAAATCTGCTCAAAATGCCATCCTTTCTATACCGGTAAGCAGAAGCTTATTGATACAGGCGGACGTGTTGAAAAGTTCAACAAGCGTTTTGGTCGCAAATAATAACATTTTCGTTATTACAAAACTTATGAAATTTAAGGTTAAACCATTGCTTGGATAACCGAATCACCAACGGTTTCTCAGCAAACGGGGATCATTTAATTATAGGAGGTGAAAGCTATGACAAAGGAACGTAAGCAGGAAATTATCACAACTTACGCAACTCACGAAGGAGATACAGGTTCTCCGGAGGTACAGATCGCTCTTTTAACTGAAAGAATCAATCACTTAAACAACGAGCATTTAAACTTCCACAAGAAGGATAACCACTCAAAAAGAGGTCTTCTTATGATGGTTGGTAAGAGAAGAAATCTTATGAACTATCTGAAGAGTCAGGATATCGAAAGATACCGTGCCTTAGTAGCTAAGTTAGGACTTAGAAAGTAATTTGATATGTTTATGGGCAAGCATTTATGTTTGCCCATATTTGCATATAGGAGATATAATATTTAGCACATAAATAGAGCCGGAAACATATTTTTCGTCTGTATTTATCTGCTAATATGTATCTCCAAAAGAAGAAAATTTTAAAGAAGGAGAAAAATTATGTTTAAAACCTTTGAAACAGAGCTGGCAGGCCGTCCGCTCGTAATTGAAACAGGCAAAATGTGCTGCCTTTCAAACGGTCATTGCGTTGTTCGCTACGGCGACACAGTTGTTATGGTCAACGTAACAGCATCAAGAACCCCGAGAGAAGGAATCGACTTCTTCCCTCTTTCAGTTGACTATGAAGAAAAGCTTTATTCGGTTGGTAAAATTCCGGGCGGATACATTAAGCGTGAGGCAAAGCCATCAGAAAAGGCAATTTTAACATCACGTTGTATTGACAGACCAATCCGTCCGCTCTTCCCTGCAGACCTCCGAAATGACTGCACAGTTGTCGCAACTGTTCTTTCAGTTGAGCAGGACAACCCTCCTGAGGTTGCTGCAATGATTGGTACTTCAATTGCTCTTTCAATTTCCGATATTCCGTGGAACGGACCAATCGGTGCTGTATGGCTTGGCTTAGTTGACGGCGAGTATGTAATTAACCCGACAGTTAGTCAGAGAGAAAAGTCAGAAATGCACGTTACTCTTGCCGGAACAAAGGAAAAAATCGTTATGATTGAAGCCGGCGGTAACGAAATTGCAGAAGATGTTATGCTTGACGGTATCAAATTTGCACACAAGGAAATCATTAAAATATGTGATTTCATCGACTCTATAAAGGCTGAAATCGGCAAGCCTAAATTTGAATACGAGCCACACACAATTAATCAGGATTTGTGGAATGCCGTAAAAGAGCTTGAATACGAAAACATCAAGCACGCACTTGACACAGACGATAAAAACGTACGTGACGCAAGAATGGGTGTAGTTGAGGACGAAATCATCGAAAAGCTTTCGGAGCAGTTCCCTGACCTTTCAGAAACACTCGGCGAGCTTTTATACAAAATGCAGAAGGAAATCGTAAGAGCATGGCTCGTTGAAGGAAAGCGTGTTGACGGCAGAGGTCTTGA
>JAZNIV010000123.1:0-6384 GCA_045577675.1 Clostridia bacterium | reverse complement strand
TTTTGCTTTTAAAACAGCTCTTATCTTCTTTGAAGTGTCACGAGCATACCAGTCATTAAAAATATTTTTGAATGCCATTAACTCATTTTCGGATTTTAATGTATCCACGCCGTCATTAATAGCAATATAGCGAACATCATAATCGGGAAAAGTCATTTCAATCAGTTCGCCTGTTTTCAGATAGTCACGACCAAGCCTTGAAAGGTCTTTTGTGATGACTGTTCCGACCTTTCCTGCTTCGACATCTGTCATCATACACTTAAAGCCCTCACGCTCAAAAGTAGTTCCTGAAACTCCGTCATCCACATAGAACACGTGATTGCTGAAACCATTATCCTCCGCATATTTCTTGAGGATTGCCTTCTGGTTGGTAATGCTGTTGCTCTCGCCCTGTAACATATCGTCCTGCGAAAGACGACAATATAATGCTGTGATCTTGTCTGTCATATTAAATCTTCCTTTCCGACAGATACAGCAAGCTATGTTATCATTATAGCGCAGTATTTTGAGAAATACAATGCGCCGAAATTCCAAAGTTACACAGCCTGCTTCTCAGGTTCTTGTCCAGATTCACTGAGGAAATCCTCACACTCACGGATTATGAGCCGTTTCAGAATATCTGAAAGGCTCTCCTTTGAAGCAGGGTTGAACACGGTTGTCACCGTATAAGTGGTATGCCCGATCTTGTATTCGGACGTTGTATTAAAAGTTGTCCCTGCCTTCTCTCTTTCTACGGCAGTAGTGTTGTTATTCATAGCGATCTTTCTCCTTTAGCTTTTCTATCTCTACGCTTATAGAGTGAGGGCATCGCTTTATCTCTCTTACCCTCACGATGTGCTGTAAAGTTCAGATGTTTTCCTCAAAACACTGAATGAGTATTTTCACAGCTTTATGATATAATTATACAACATCAGAAAGAAAAAATCTATTCGCAGAGCGCAACAATTTTTGTAATAAATTCAATTTTCAGTTCCACAACTTACACCGAGGAAAATTATAGGGCATTAAGATAATATCAGCAAGTGCGAGGCTAAAAAATTGATTAGCCACAGGCTCAAAGTCGTTTCAAAAAGTCTGAACAAAAAGCAAAATTTTATGAAAATGACGGCATTCGATAAGGATGCCATTGAAGAGTAGCAAGCAAGGTACATTGTCGGACATTTTATCAAATTCCGTCAAAGTACAACCGCTTGTTAAGGGTTTCACCCCTAAGACCCCGATTAAAAAATATGAAAGAAAAACTGTTGTGAAAAACGACAACCGAAATCATAAGATCCCATTTTAATTTAACGTTGAAGTAAATATACATATGACAGCATGGACGGGCTTAAAAAAGCAGTATATTCTAATGGCGAATATGTTGAATACACCTATGATGATGCAAGTAGACTTATATGCGAAAAAGCCTTGACAAACAGGGTTGAATTGTGGCATAATAAAAATATACTGCGGCGAACAGCTTGATAGCACAACAGGTCTTTATTATCTTCGTGCGAGATATATGAACCCGTCAACAGGTACGTTTATCTCAATGGATACATTTAAGATTTGTTAAATGTTAAATAATCGTATAATTTAATGTGTGTTATCCTGACTAAGACATTGTTCTTGGTCAGGATTTTTTATGCGTAAACGTCAAATAAAACCGTGTCCTGTAAAAAACGCAAGCTTCGCCAATACTGGCAAGGCTTGTTGATTATCAAGTATTAATACCAATCCCTAAAACAACAGTAGACAAATCTAATGGCGAAAATGCTGCCTGTCGTCGTTGGACTTCCTCACCATGATGTATTGCAAGGTTTGTCAACGCAGTAAATGATGTTTGTCATAGAAATTCAGTCGTGACGGAGCTTTTTAGAGAACCCCTTATGATTATTTCAAAAGAATAAAAGTATTAGTAGAAAAATTCTATATGATATGGTATAATTGAATCAGTTGTTTATATTTAATAAAAAACAAATACTGATTTTGTTTAATCATACAAATTCAAGTTTGGATGTCCAAAATGAGTACATTTTTTTCCATTTATATATGAACATCTCTAAAATCCCCTTTTGAGAAAAAACAGCTATGCACGACATCTGCTTTTTCTTTAATCAAACAGTTTTTTAGAAATTCCCATATTGAATTCCAAAAGGAGATAATCAATTTTATGCGTGACAATATTTTTGATGAAATTGTAAGAACATATTATCAGTCGATTTATAAATATTGTTATATAAAGCTTCGTGATAAGTATGCGGCAGAGGACTGCACTCAGGAAGTTTTTCTTGTTATGCATAAAAAGCGTGAAAAATTGATTATTTCCGAAAATATAAAATCTTGGCTTTATAAAACAGCACAGAATATTATTAAGAACTATATAAAAAACAATATTGAATTTGTCCCCATAGAAAAATGCGAAAATATATCTCAGCCTGAAAATATGAACGAGGAAACTGCTTTTGAGGGCATAATATCACAAGAGGAAGAAAAACTCCTTACAGCATATTATATTGACGGAACGGATATTGGAACTATTTCAGATATGACAAATACATCAGAGGCTGCATTGTATAAGCGTTTGCAACGTATAAGGAAGAAAATTCTGAAATCTAAGGGGGAAAAGGAATGAAAGAGAATATATTTGAAAAAATCTGCTCTGACAGTTCCGTTTTACTGCCTGACAATGCAGAGCTTAATGAGCTGCTTGAAGCGGAAATCGCAAAAGAAAATCCCGATACTGAACTTATAGATGAACTTATATCAGCAATTGCTGAAAACGATAATCTGATTATCCCCGATATTGACATTGAAAATCAGCTTTTCAGCATAAAAAGAAAAGCAGGAATCAATCGCAGAAAAGGTTTGTTCAAGCAAAAAAAAGCTGCAATTGCCGCTGTAGTTGCATTAATTGCTGTTGGAAATATAAGCACTTTGACAGTATCAGGCGAAAATCTTTTTACAGCTGCTTTCAGAAAAGGCGAACAGATTTTCATTGACCTTAAAAAAATAAAAAATGATTCACAAAGCAGTAAATATGATTTTTCACCGCCAACTACCGATGACGACCCATATGGTATACGTTATTTCTGCTCAATATATGATGAAATGCCGCCAGTTGTTCCCACGTGGATTCCCGATAATTTATCATATCATGAAGTAACGCTGAGCAATACTGATACATATAGCCATATTGTTGTGGATTTTAAAGAATACGGCTCTGAAAAAGAAGTACATAAGGGAAAAAGTTTTTCAATAAATTATTATTTCTTTAATAATTGTGATGATTTAGAAGAATATCTGAATCATTACAAAGAAAATGATTCCGAAAAGGTGCTTTTTGAAGATGATAATTGTTCTCTGACGGCATACACACTTCCTCAAATAAATGTTGCAGCTCACAGTATTTTTATGTGCAGGGATAATGTATTGATACAAACGTATTCGCTGAATTTGACTGATGAAGAAGCTTTTGCAATTCTTGACGCTATAAGGTAAGGGGGAGATAGCGATGAAGAAATTATTTGTTTCAATCGGATTTGCCATGTTAATATTCATATCGTTATTTTCAACTGTTATTTCTAAGGCTGATATCATTTCAGCCGATAGTCAAAACAGTATTGAAATAGAAACTTCTGATAAATATGGAATAAAAAGTTTATGCAGAAAATTCGGTTTTGATGTAGATGCACCGGAATATCTTCCGAAAGGTGCGGCACACACAGAAATAAAATATGTTAATGACGAAAATCCTTCTATCTCTTTATTCTTTCGATGTAAAGAACCTGTAAAAACGTCCTATCCTGAAAAGCATTTTCAGATTGTTTATACGTATTTTGATGAAAGTACATCACTGGAGGAGTATGTTCTTGAATTTAACGATTGGGAACTTGAAGAACCGATTTTAGTCAATGGCACAGAAGGGTATATTGTATCTGCATCTAATACGGAATTGGATGAATATCTGTATTTTATTGTATATTATAGAAAGAATGTTTTGATGAGAATATTTTTGGCTAACATAGGGTACGAAGAAGCCTATCAGATTTTAAAATCCATAAAATAAAAAGGAGAATCATTATGAAAAAATTAATATCAACATTATGTGCATTGAGCCTTATGCTTACTGCTGTTAATCCTCTTGCTTCATTTGCAGAAATCAAAGAAAATACAAGTTTTACTATGAAATTGAAATCATCAAATACGGATTTAAATGAGATTGCCTCCTCTTTAGGAGCCGATACGGATTATTTTAATTTTCCGAATAATGGCATTACAACTCCTGAAAAGGATATAATGACAGCTTTTCAGAAAAATATATCGCAAAATGAAGCGTTGCTTTATAAAGGAGAAAATGCACCTTATCACTTTGAAGATTCAGACGGTAGTTATGGTATGGCAGTTTTGCAGGTACTCTCACACAATGGGGTTATACCCGTTTCAGCTATACAGGAAGATGCAAAAAATTTGTATGATGTGAAGTTTGATAAATCTGTAAATGACATTATTGCTTATTACGATATGTCACAGGAGTTTCTCAGACAGGAATTTATTATGTCATACGATTTTTGTAATCACACCACCGAGCAGCAATTGAAAAAGCTTGTGGATACAGCTGAAAACGCAATGGAAAAAAATAAATATTTCTTCGTTTCATTCCACTCAAATAACAGCATACATTCAGTTGCAGGTATTGGTGCGGCTGACGGAAATTGGTTATTCAACGGTAAAACATACAACAAGTGTATATTAACTCTTAATTCCAATTTCGATAATGCCAATGATATAACAGGCGGGTTTAATGAAAATAACTGCATTTATATAAATACAGCGGATAATACGTACTATATCCCAGCCTACAATGCAGATGAAAACAATTCAAGCTTCCGTAGTGTTATCGACAACGATAATTTATTAAATTACAAGGGACTGATAAATCCCTCGGCTGAAATAGATGTTCCAACTGCTGAAAATATAGCGTCAGTTCAGGTTGGAAGCTCTGCCAAAAGCAGAGAATTCAATTTTTCCATTATAAATGGTGATGAAAGTGAAACTTATAAAGGAACATATAATGATTTCAGACTAACTGAAAAAATGTTTTATGAAGGCAAATCGTCATTGAAGAATTTCTATCTCGATAGTGCTGATTGCTATAAATTCGAAACAGCAAATATTTCAGAAGAAGATTTTAAAAGTTCAGGCGAAATTAGCGTTCATACTGAAAATTCATTACAAGAAATAGCAGCTTTCGGAGATTTTTCAGCAGAGATAAAGAAAAATTATTTAAGCGTTAAGTGCAAATCCTATACTGAAACCGCTGGAATCTCTATGAGTTTATCTTCCGTTGACGGCTTGTATAAAAATCCTCGTTTTTGTAAATACAACGTGTGGGGCAAGTGTGCAGGAACGATTTCTGTTGAAGAAACAGCAGAGGGAATATTTGTAAGACATGATGCTCCCCTTGATGCAAAAATCACATTCCTTGGTACTCAGACAAACGAAAACGGAGCTCAGATATACCTGCCGCAGAATGAGAATATTAATCAGATAGGATACGAGATTTATTCGGTTGCGGATAATCTTTGGAAGTATGATGAAAAAACAGATGATCTTGTGTGTTATGCCGATCCTGACAATAATGGAGTTTTTGACACAGAAGTTGTCACAGGCGATGTGAATTGCGACGGTAAATTAGATTCAAGCGACGCATCAAAAATACTTGAAATATACGCCGATCTTTCAACAAATGATACACTTGGTCCGCTTGTTATAATGAAAAGATATGCCGATTGGAACGGCGACGGAAAAGTGGACTCCATTGACGCATCATGTGTTCTCCAGAAATATGCTGAACTTTCCACAACATAATTAAACACACCCAGCACAACATCTGCTATATATCAAATAATTTCCATTACTTTTCCTTTTCAGGGATTGAGCATTATCATAACAAAAAAGCAGATACCTCTCTTTTGAAGTATCTGCCTTTTTATAGCCCGCTGTATAGGTCTTTCATATTAGTTCTTGGAAAACTTCTATATGAGTATTGACCTGAAAGTCCTACGCAACCTTTTTTATGTACGGAGATATCATTATAACCCTTTGCGGAATTCCATTCTGGATTAATCGATGATTATCTCCATTTTTTTCATATGGCTGATATCCTGTCCCGTGAAGGCAATCTGCATAAGTGCATAGGTGATATCAGCTGCCAGCTTTTCTTCTTCTTCCTTTGTATGCTTTGGAATATTGCAAATGATTTTGGCACCGTTATAACGATTTCTGATTACACCGATAATTTCGGTTTCTGTTTCTGTCTCGCTGATGATGTCGTATTCGCTGCGTTCCCATAAAGAGGGTTTTTCCTTTTTGTTTGCCATAGTATTTTCTCCTTTCGGTTAA
>JAZNIV010000122.1:0-16077 GCA_045577675.1 Clostridia bacterium | reverse complement strand
ATAATGAAAATTTATATGGACATAGATGATAACGAGGTTATAAAGGACGTAAAGTTCAAGACCTTCGGCTGCGGAGCGGCAATTGCAACAAGCTCAATGGCGACTGAAATGGTAAAGGGAAAGACGGTTAGTGAGGCCCTAAAGCTCACCAATAAGGCTGTTATGGAGGCTCTTGACGGACTTCCGCCTGAGAAGGTGCACTGCTCAGTTTTGGCAGAGGAGGCAATCCGCTCGGCGATTGATAACTACCGCGGGGAAAAGGGCGAGGTTGACCATCAGAAATGTAATTCAGACTGTGCACATTGTCCTAAGGCAGAATAATAAGAGGCTGTGACAAAATGATTTCATTTTGTCACAGCCCTTTTAAATTTCTCTGTAGCAGCCGAAGAATTTAAATTTCTCATCTGAGTTTTCCATTTCGGAAAGTACGGCATAAAGCTCGTCCTAGTAGACGAAAGCCTCCATCTCAAAGTAAAACTCAAACTCAAAATCTCTGCCGTGGATTGGTCGGCTTTCGATTTTTGTAAGGTTGATGCCTGCTGCTGCAAACTTTGAAATTACTGCATATAAAGAGCCTGATGTATGGGGAAGCGTAATAACAAAGCTGATTTTGTCTGCTCCGGGATAAATTTCCGGCTCTTTTGATATACAGATAAAACGAGTGTAGTTGTTGTCGCTGTCAATTATATTGTCATTGATGATGTGAAGCCCGTTAAGCTGTGCACATTCTCTTGAGCAGATTGCCGCAATGTCGTCTCTTGATGATTTTGCAACCCTTTCTGCGGCAATCGCGGTGTTTTCACAAGGTGTAACAGTTATACCGTCAAGACTTTTTAAGAACTTGTCGCATTGACCGATTGCCTGACGGTGAGAACAGATTTCTGTGATTTTGCAGTCCTTTGATTTTGCGGCAAGCACGTGGTTAATCTGTATTTTAACTGCCTTAACTATTGAAAAATCATAGGAGCTTGTAAGGTCATAAACCTCGGTAACGGTGCCGTGGACGCTGTTTTCAAGAGGGAGAATGCCGTATTTGCACATTCCGCTTGATACCGCATCAAATACGCCTTTAAAGGATTCAAAATACATAACCGACGGATTGAAAAACAGCTTTTCGCAGGCTTTTTGCGAATATGCACCCTCTGTACCCTGACAAGCAACTACCGCCGACTGCGGAAACTGTTTGTCGGTTGATTCAAGTGCCGCTTTAATCTGGTCAACAATTTTTGACTCATGATTGATTTCACGTATCTGATACTCACGGCTCACTGCAAAAAGTGTATTATATAAAATTTTTACGTATAATGCAAGCTCGGGAGAAACCTTGCTTGTAAGGCTGTTCACAATCTCACGTTCACGTTTTCCGTTAAAAATCGGCAGATTATGTTCTTTTTTGTATTTTGCTACATCCTTAACCGCTGTCATTCTTTCTTCAAAAAGCTTCACCAGTTGACTATCAATATTGTCAATGGTTTGTCTTGTCTTATCTAAATCCATTTTTCTATTCTCCTAACATATCCAAAATTGTGATTGCCGTAACAGCCTCAATTGCAGGCACAGCCCTTTGCACAATGCATGGGTCATGGCGACCTGATATGACAAGTGTTTCAGATGACTTTGTTTTCAGGTTCACCGACTTTTGTTCCTTTGAGATTGACGGGGTCGGCTTAATTGCTGCTTTATAAATTATCGGCATTCCGCTTGAAATTCCGCCTAAAATTCCGCCGTGATTGTTTGTGGTGGTTTTAACTGTATCACCATCAAAATAAAAGCTGTCATTGTTTTCCGAGCCGTACATTTTACTTGAATTAAAGCCTGCACCAAATTCGATGCCTTTAACGGCAGGAATACCGAACACCAAAGAGGAAAGTCTGCCTTCAATTCCGCCAAATAATGGACCTCCTATGCCGACAGGCATTCCTATTACTGCACATTCAATAATACCGCCTACAGAGTCCTGTGCCAATCTTGCTTTGTCGATTTCCTCTTTCATTTTTTCGCCGGCTGAGTCAGAAATTACGCAGAAATCCTTGGCTTTAATCTCGTCAAGCTGATTTTTTGTTATACCGAGAGGATTAAAGCTTTCGTCGCAAACTCCGTGAATTTCAGCAATATGTGCACCGATAAAAATCCCTTTTTCTTCCAATAGCTGCATACATATAGCTCCTGCAAAGCATAATGGGGCAGTCATTCTGCCGGAAAACTGACCGCCTCCACGAATATCGTTATTGCCGTCATATTTCATATATGCGGTATAATCTGCGTGACCCGGACGGGGAATAAAGCGAAGGCTTTCATAGTCCTTGCTTTTTTGGTCGGAATTTCGGATTATCGCAGTTATCGGAGCACCACAGGTTTTTCCGTCAACAAGCCCTGAAACTATTTCAGGAAAATCGGCTTCCGTTCGTTGCGTCGAAAAACGGTCCTTGCCCGGTGCACGCCGCTGCATAAAAGCATAGATTTTTTCAAGGTCAGGCGTAAAGCCTGCCGGTAAACCGTCTATAACAGCACCGATTGCAGCAGAATGTGACTGCCCGAATACCGTAACCTTAATTTTATTACCTGTCTGATACATCAAAAACACCTCCTAAGCGTTTAAAATCTTCAAAGAATGAGGGGTAGGATTTCTTAACCGACTGAGCATCTGTAATCTCTACCTTATCCTTACATATACACGAAGCAATGGCTGCCGACATAACAATCCTGTGGTCGCCGAAGCCGTTAACCTTGCCGCCTCTAAGACTACCTGTACCGTTTATAATCATTCCGTCCTCTGTTTCCTTAGCATCTCCGCCAAGCTTGTTTATACACTCGGTCATCGCTAAAAGTCTGTCGCTTTCTTTAAGCCGCAGCCGTGCCGCACCATGGATAACAGTTTTTCCTTTGCGGCTTGCTGCAAGTACTGATAGAATAGGAACAAGGTCGGGAATTTGCGAAGCATCAATGTCGGTTTCATCAAGGAGGCTTATAATCTGCTTATCGCCCTGACGGGAATTTGTATTCATTCCATCTATTTTTACCCCGCCGCAGATTTTGTCGGCAACAGCCCAGAATGCAGCACCTGACCAGTCACCCTCGGCAGTAATTTCACCGGGGGATATGTACCTTTGTGGTTTTATGGTATAGATGTTGTCCTTTATATCAATTTTAACCCCAAATTGTGAGAGAGTATCAAGAGTCATATCTACGTATGCTGATGAATTAAGCGGCGAGGTAAGTACAATTCTGCTTTCCTTAGAGAGTAAGGGAAGTGCAAATAAAAGCCCTGTAAGATACTGCGAGCTGATACTGCCTGAAATGCGATACTCTCCGCTTTTTAAAAGTCCGCTTGTGGCCATAGGCAGCTTGTCGCTGCTTGCAGTAACTCCATGAAGGCGAAGCTGTGTTGTCAGCTCCTCAAAAGGTCTTTCGGGAAGTCTGCCACTTCCTGAAAAACTGCCTTTTTCACAAATCGCTGCGGCAACCGGCAACAGAAAACGTGCTGTGGAGCCGCTTTCACGGAAATTAAGTACACAGCCTTCCTGATTTACCGAGATGGGAGTTATCAAAACCCCTGTTTCGTCTTTTTTTATGCTGCCGCCAAGATTTTCAATGCAATCTAAAGTGGCATCAATATCATCGGAAAAATTATTAATGTTAATTTTTGTCGGCTTATCGGCAAGTGCAGCAGCAATTATCTTGCGGTGTGCATCGGATTTTGATGAAACCGCTGAAACTGTTCCCGATAGCTGTGATGGTGTGATTATAACCTTCATTTTTCAATTCCTTTTTCTATTATTTTAAGAAGCTCATCTGTTGTGACCTTGTAAAGAACGCATTTTCCTGCCCTTTCGGGAAGTACGAGCGTTACACTGTTTCCTGTTCGCTTCTTGTCCTGAAGCGTCACTGTGTAAAGCTCTGAGGCGGTGTAGCTGCAGGTGGTCGGAAGCCCGCATTTATTAAGAATTTTAATAAGCCTTTCATATGTACCGGATTCTGAGAGCCCTTTTTTTTCAGCAGCCGCAGTTATTATCGACATACCGATTGCAACTGCGTGCCCGTGTGTGATTTCAAAATTACTGCACTTCTCAATTGCGTGACCGATTGTGTGACCATAGTTTAAAAGCTGTCTTGCTCCTGTATCAAATTCATCGCAGTTTACAACATCCCGCTTTATACTCACGCAGGAGGCAATTATATCTTCTACATTTTCGTAAAGGTCGCAACTGAGCTTATCAAGTAAGCTGCTGTCCGCAATCATACCGCACTTTATTGCCTCGGAAACACCGTCAAGATAGGTGTCGTTATCAAGAGTTTTAAGTGTTTCGGTGTCGCAGATAACAAGTGACGGCTGATGGAAAGCACCTGCAAGGTTTTTGCCCCTTTTTAAGTTGACACCTGTCTTTCCGCCAACCGACGAATCAACTGCAGCCAAAAGGGTTGTCGGAATTTGAACAAATTTAATTCCCCTTAAATATGTCGCTGCCGCAAAGCCCGCCATATCTCCGGTAACACCGCCGCCAAGTGCTATTATTATATCAGTCCTTGTAAGATGGTTTTCTGCAAGAAATTCCAGTATTTCAACATATGTAGCGGTGTTTTTTGACTTCTCACCATTTGGGAAAATAAAGGATACTGCAGAAAAACCGGCATCTGTAAGTGAACGAATCGCCGTTTCGCCGTATAGGCTAAAGACCTTGTCATCGCTGATTACTGCAACGCGGCTTGTTGGAAGTACTTCTTTAATAAGCTTTCCGGTATCCTTTAAAATTCCGCTTGAAATAATTACATCATATTCTTTTGAGGCATTTATATGAATTTTTTTCATTATATTATTCCTTTCCGCAAATCCGGTCAGATAGCTCTTTTTTCTCTCTTCCGTCCTTTAAAAGATTGAAGAGGGTTTCCTTGTCACCGTTTTTTATTGCACTGCTGTATTCTTTAAGATGACCGATCAGCATATCAATTTCATCAGCAAGGTTTTTCTGGTTATCCAAAAATAATTCTGTCCACATAGTTTCGTTAAGATGTGCAACCCTTGTAAGGTCACGGAAGCTGCCGGCAGAAAAGCCTGCATGGCACATTGCCGAAGGGCTTTTTATGTAGCCGCTTGAAACGATATGTGCAAGCTGCGAGGTGTATGCGATAATTTTGTCATGCTCCGTTGGAGTTGACATCTGCACTCTTGAAAAACCAATTTTACAAAATGTGTCTGCAAGAAATCTGACCTTTTCTTCTTGAGTTTCGGGATAAGGTGTAAGTATCAGCGACGCACCGCAAAAAAGGTCAGGGATCGAAAAGTCATAGCCGAATTTTTCAAGACCTGCCATAGGATGCATTCCTATAAAGGTAAAGCCATGCTTTTTTGCGATGGGGGATATACCGCTGCAAACCTTTTCCTTAACGCCGCCGCAGTCGGGAACAATTGTATTTTTACCGATTTTGTCAGCATTTTCACGAATATAATTTATGGCTGCCTCAGGATAAAGTCCTAAGACCAAAATATCACATTCATCAAAGTTTCCGGTAAATTCTCCGTCAATTGAGCCTTCTAAAAGAGCTTTTTTTGTAACAGAACTATTCTTGTCATAACCCAGTATATCATAATCTGTAAATTTTTTAAAGCCCTTTGCGATAGATCCTCCGATTAAGCCCAATCCGACTATTGCGATTTTCATCTGCAGGCATACGGCAGAACAGCATCTACCGCCTTTTTAACGTCGTCAAACTGCTCGGGTGTTAAGGACTGGGCACCGTCGCACAGAGCCTTTGACGGATTATTGTGAACCTCAATCATAAGACCGTCTGCCCCTGCAGCGGCTGCCGCAACCGACATTGGTTTTACAAGCTTTGAAATTCCTGTTGCGTGGCTCGGGTCAATTACGATTGGAAGATGAGTCATCTGGCGAAGCATTGGGATTGCGGATAAATCAAGAGTGTTTCTTGTGGCGGTTTCAAAGGTTCTTATACCTCTTTCGCAAAGGATAACATTTTCATTTCCGCCTGCCATAATGTATTCAGCACTCATTAATAGCTCCTTAAGAGTTGAGGATAGGCCACGTTTTAAAAGTATTGGCTTGTTTGTTTTTCCCAGCTCCTTTAAAAGCTCAAAATTCTGCATATTTCTTGCACCAACCTGAATTACGTCAACATCTTCAAAAAGAGAAAGGTGAGATAAATCCATAATTTCTGTAACGATTGGAAGTCCTGTTTTTTCCTTGGCTTTAAGCAAAAGCTCGATGCCGTTTTGGCGAAGCCCCTGGAAAGCATACGGAGAGGTTCTTGGTTTAAATGCACCGCCACGAAGCATTGCTGCACCGCTTTTTTTCACCTGCTCTGCAATATCGGTAAGCTGCTCTTCCGACTCAACCGAGCAAGGTCCTGCAATTACTGCGAAGTTCCCGCCGCCTATTTTGCTATTCCCAATTTCAATAACGGTATCTGCAGGGTGGAATTTACGGTTTGCATTTTTGTAAGGCTCTTGTATGCGTTTTGCACTTTCAACAATGTCGAGCGTTGAAAGCATATCAATATCAAGGCTTGACGTATCGCCGATTAAGCCTAAAATAGTAGTGTGTGCACCTTCGCTAAGGTGTATTTCAAATTCCTGTGACTTTAGCCAGTCTGTCAGGTTATCAAGCTGTTTTTTGTCGTAGTTTTCTTTTAAAATAAGAATCATTTTTATCTCTTCCTTTCTTATTGCAATTAAAAACGGGGATTACGTGTTACCCGTAATCCCCGCTAAATACCGAAATGATTTTTAACAGTCTACCAAGCAACACAAACAGGCCTTACTAAAATAATAAGTAAAGCCATAAAAGTATTCAAATGTATTGCGTAGGTTACTCATTTTGGTACCCCTTCTTCTTATTTTTCTAATTATTATAGCACCGCTCAATTTGTTTGTCAATAAAAAATTTTTCTTTGTATAAATTTGCACAAAAAGATTGCTTTTATTCGGGTAATATCGTATAATAAATTTGAGGTGAGAGAGCTTGCGGGAGTTTGAATTAAGCGTTACGGATAATTTTGACGGAAAAAGCATAAAATTCATATTAAAGCAATACTTTGGGTTTTCGTCTGCTATGATTACACGTCTGAAAAAAGGTGACAGTATACTTCTTAACGGGAAAAAGGAGTATGTTGTAAAGGAGGTTAAGGCAGGGGATTTACTCAAAATAACATTGCCGGACGCACCCTCTGGAAATATTGTTCCAAACAATATACCGCTTGACATTCTTTTTGAGGACGAGGATATTCTTGCGGTGAATAAGCCGGCAGATATGCCTACGCATCCGTCGGTCAGGCATTATGAAGGTACTCTTGCCAATGCGGTTATGTACTATTACAGGGATATTCCCTTTACCTTTAGAGCGGTTACACGTCTTGACAGAGATACATCGGGTGTGGTTGTGATTGCAAAAAATGCTGTGTCGGCAGACCGCCTTTCAAAGCAGCTAAAATCGGGTGAATTTTATAAGGAATATGTGGCTATGTGCGTCGGAGTACCAAAGGAGCGGAGCGGAAGAATTGACGCACCGATAAAAAGAGCAAAAGAGGGTATTATCACAAGGTGTATTGCACCTGACGGAAAAATAGCTGTATCAGATTATGAGGTGATAAAGGAATGTGGCGGGATGTCGCTTATACGGCTTATGCCCAAAACAGGCAGAACACATCAGCTGAGGCTGCATCTTTCACATATCGGGACTCCTATTTATGCTGATTTTCTGTATGGCAAGGAGGCTGCGGATGAGCGAATACGTCTCCATTGCAGAAGGGTTACCTTCTCGCATCCGTTTCTTAATAAACGGATAGAGCTTGAGGCTCCGGTTCCGCAGGATATGGAAATAGAAAAATATGCAGAAAATTGTTCCTTAAAAAATAGTTGAAAAACAGAGCAAAATAATGTATAATACAGTTTGTAGTTTAAAACATAATATCAGGAAAGGAATGTTGGGTAAATGACAGATTACAGAACAGACTACGAAAGATGGCAAGGCTGCAGCCTTTTATCATCAGAAGAGAAACAGGAGCTTTTATCAATTGCAGGTGATGAAAAAGAAATAGAAGAGCGATTTTACCGTGAACTGGAATTCGGTACAGCGGGAATGCGTGGTATTTTAGGAATAGGTAAAAATCGAATGAATATATATAATGTCCGCCGTGCTGCTCAGGGTGTTGCGAAGTACGTAAAGGATGCAAAAACAGCGGATAAGGGTGTTTTAATCGGTTATGACACGAGAAATTTCTCAAGAATTTTTGCTGAGGAAACTGCAAAAACTCTTGCAGCAAACGGAGTTAAGGCATTTTTGTTTGACACAGTACATTCGGTTCCAGAGGTTTCCTTTGGAATACGTGAGCTTGGCTTAGGTGCAGGTGTTATGATTACAGCGAGCCACAACCCGAAGGAATATAACGGCTTTAAGGTATACGGACCGGACGGCGGTCAGCTTCCTCCGGATGCAGCACAGATTGTTATTGACGAGATAGGACGTCTTGATGTATTTGATGATGTGAAGGTTATTGCTCTTGACGAGGCAAAGGATGCCGGACTTTTAGAAATTGTAGGCCCCGAGCTTAACGAAAAGTTCTTAGAAATAATTAAAACTCAGCAGATCAATCCGGAGGCTGTTTTTGAGGTTGCCGATACAATGAAGCTTGTTTACACGCCGTTTCATGGTACAGGTGCCCGTCCGATTAAAGAAATTTTAAAGAGAATAGGCTTTAAAAATGTTTTTGTGGTTAAGGAGCAGGACAACGAGGACGGAAACTTCTCAACAGTTAAGTCACCTAATCCGGAAAATGCTGAAGGATTTGCTCTTGCAATCGAAATTGCAAAGGAAAATGATGTTGATTTGATTATCGGAACAGACCCGGACTGTGACAGGGTGGGAATTGTTGTGCGAGATAGAGAAGGTGTTTACAGAACCTTAACAGGCAACCAGACAGGTGCACTTTTAGTTGAATACATTCTTCGTGCAAGGAAAGAGCAGGGCAAGCTTCCGGCTGATGGTGTCGTTATTAAAACTATCGTTACAACCGAGCTTGCTGCAGCAATTGCAAAGGCATACGATGTTGAAATTATGAGTCTTTTGACAGGCTTTAAATATATCGGTGAAAAGATGACCGAATTTGCTGAAAAGAAAAATCACACATATCTTATAGGCTTTGAGGAAAGCTACGGCTACCTTGTGGGAAATCATGCAAGGGATAAGGACGGTGTTGTTGCAACAATGCTGATTGCCGAAATGGCGGCATATTATCGTACAAAGGGTATGACTCTTTATGAGGCACTTCAGGATATTTATAAAACCTATGGATTCTATGCAGAAAAAACAGTTTCCTTCACAATGCCCGGCAAGGACGGAATGGAAAGAATGGCGGAAATTCTTGTAAACTTGAGAAAGTCGCCTATAAACAGCGTAATCGGAATGACAGTTACCAAAACAACCGACTATCAGCAGGATGAAACAGGACTTCCTAAGTCAAATGTTCTTCGCTATGATTTGTCAGACGGAAAAACGTACTTTATTATAAGACCGTCGGGAACAGAACCGAAAATCAAGCTTTATACCGGCACAGCTGCTTTTAGTATGGAAGAGGGAAATGCACTAATTGACAAGCTTATTGAAGATGTGAAAAAACAAATGAATATATAAATAATTAAGGCGGGCAGAGTGTCCGCCTTTTTAGTGCTTTTATAATCAGTATCAGGGAAAAATTATATAAGCGAGTCAATGTTTTTTGGGGTAAAAACATTGACTAAATAATGTAAATTGTGGTATAATAAAAATAATTGTTGTGTTCGGAAATAATAACGGAGGTAAAATAGTGGCAAAACGAAGCAAACTGAAAATAATACCATTGGGCGGTCTTGATGAAATCGGAAAGAATATGACCGTCATCGAATTCGGAAATGAGATGATAATGGTAGACTGCGGAATGTCGTTCCCCGACGATGATATGCCGGGTGTTGACCTTGTAATTAACGATATTTCCTATGTAGAAAAGAACAGAGACAAGCTAAAGGGAATTTTTCTTACCCACGGACATGAGGACCATATAGGAGGTCTCCCGTATTTTCTGAGGCAGATTAATGTGCCTGTTTACGGAACACGTCTTACAATCGGGCTTGTTGAGCATAAACTAAAAGAGCACAGTATTCTTTCCCGTACAAAGCTTGTAAGGGTTAAGGCAGGCGATACCGTAAAGGTATCAGGTACATTCTCGGTTGAGTTTGTACGCACAAATCACTCTATAGCTGATTCCTGTGCACTTGCTATTAAGACCCCTGCAGGAATTGTCCTGCATATGGGCGACTTCAAGGTTGATACAACCCCTATTGTAGGCGAAATGATAGACCTTGCACGTCTTGGCGAGCTGGGAAACGAAGGCGTTATAGCACTTATGTCGGACAGTACAAACGTAGAGCGTCCGGGCTATGCTATGAGTGAGCGAACTGTGGGAAAACGGTTTGAAGAGATTTTTAAAAACTGTAAAAAACGTATTATTGTTGCAACCTTTGCGTCGAACGTACACAGGGTTCAGCAAATCATTAATGCTGCTGCAGAAAACGGCAGAAAGGTCGCTGTTTCAGGCAGAAGTATGGAAAATATAGTTGAGATTTCAATGCTTTTAGGGTATATGAAGGTTCCGGAGGGAGTGTTGATTACTCTTGACAATATTAATAAATATCCGCCCGAAAAAATTGTTATTATAACAACAGGTTCACAGGGCGAGCCTATGAGTGCACTTACACGAATGGCATTTTCAGATCACAGAAAGGTAGAGGTTACCAAGGACGACTTAATTATAATTTCCGCAACACCAATTCCGGGTAACGAAAAGACTGTGTCTAATGTCATAAATGAGCTGTTTAAAATAGGTGCAGAGGTTATATATAAATCACTTGCAGAGGTGCATGTTTCAGGACATGCGTGTCAGGAAGAGCTTAAAATGATACTTGCACTTACCAAGCCAAAGTATTTCATTCCGGTTCATGGCGAACACAGGCATCTGATGCTCCACGCAAAGCTGGCAGAGGATATGGGAATCAGCAATACATTCGTTCTTACAAACGGAAATATTCTGGAAATAGGAATGAAGGAGGCTAAGGTCACGGGTAATGTTGTTGCCGGAAAGATTTTGGTGGACGGTCTTGGAGTGGGAGATGTAGGAAACATAGTTTTGAGGGACAGAAAGCTTCTGGCACAGGACGGACTTATAATTGTTGTTATGACAATTTCGGGCGAAACAGGTCAGATTATTTCAGGGCCGGATATTATTTCAAGAGGCTTTGTATATGTCCGTGAATCGGAGGATTTGATGACTAAAATCAAGGAAATTTCGCGTGACAGCATAGAAAGCTGTATGCGTTCACGTAACCATGACTGGTCATCTTTGAAGATTTCTGTTAAAAACAGTGTTTATCATTATATCTATGATAAAACCAAGAGAAGCCCTATGATTATGCCTATAATTATGGAGGTATGAGGCTGAAAGCCTTTATATATAAATTTTACGTTTAAGAAAAACATATTTAGCGGAGGAAAATTGTATGGACTTTTTCTCAATTTTAACGCTTTTGGGCGGACTTGCTATGTTCCTTTACGGTATGGACGTTATGGGAGATGGGCTGAAAAAGCTCTCGGGAAGTAAGCTGGAAGCAATTCTTGGTAAGCTGACATCAAACCGGCTTAAAGGCTTTTTGCTTGGATTTATAGTTACAGCAATTATTCAGTCCTCATCTGCAACTACGGTAATGCTTGTTGGCTTTGTAAATTCAGGCATAATGAAGCTTGGTCAGACTATCAGCATTATTATGGGTGCAAATGTCGGCACTACTGTAACAGCGTGGCTTTTAAGCTTGGCAGGGCTTTCCGGAGATACCTTCTGGATTAAGATTTTTAAGCCGTCGTCCTTTACACCTATTCTGGCAGTTATAGGTATAATCCTTAATATGGCAGGAAAAAGTGACAAGCAGAAATACATCGGCTCAATCCTTCTGGGCTTTAGTGTACTGATGTTTGGTATGGACACGATGAGCGGTGCCGTTGGCGGACTTAAGGACAGCCCTGCATTTTCAAAAATACTTGTTATGTTCTCAAACCCTGTAATGGGTATTTTGGTGGGAACTATGCTTACTGCTATAATTCAGTCATCATCAGCATCTGTGGGTATTTTGCAGGCACTTTCTATTACAGGCACAATCAGCTTTTCAACTGCATTTCCGATTATTTTGGGGCAGAATATCGGAACTACAATTACACCGATTTTGTCTGCAATTAATGGTAATACAGATTCAAAAAGGGTTGCATTTTCCTGTTTGTATATAAAGATTTTGGGCGTTTTAGCAGTTACAATTCCATTCTATATCCTTAATGCGGCTATTGGCTTTGAGTTTATGAATGATATTGTAGGAGCAGGATATATTGCTATAATACACACTGTGTTTAATATCATTTCTACTGTTATCCTTATGCCGTTCTGCGGCTGGATTGAAAAGCTTGCAGATGTTACGATTAAAAGCAAAAAGAACGAGAGAAAAGCTGATATTTTTGATACACTTGATGAAAGATTTTTGTCTGTTCCGGGCTTTGCTGTGGAAAAGTGCCGAGAGCTTGTATGTAAAATGGCGGAAATTTCAGAGCAGTCCATTATCGAGTCTACAGGACTTTTAAGCGATTTTGACGAGAAGCTGGCAAAGGAAATACAGGAGAAAGAAGACCTTGTCGATATGTATGAGGATAAGATAAGCACTTACCTTGTGCATCTTGCAAGCTGCAGTCTTTCAGATAGCGAAAGCCGTGAGGTTACAAAGCTTTTACATGTTGTAGGTGACGTGGAAAGAATTTCCGACCACTCCGTAAATATTCTGCAGGTTGCACAGGAAATCAATGATAAGGGAATTAGTTTTTCAGATGAAGCTGTACGGGAAATACATACAATTACCGAGGCTGTATGTGAAATACTGAATATTACAACAAATGCACTTGTAGAAGAAAATTGCGAAACCGCCAAGAGTGTTGAGCCGCTTGAACAGATTATAGACAAGCTGAAGGCTAAGATTAAGAGTAATCATATCAAGCGTCTGCGTGAAGGTGATTGTACTATGGAGCTTGGATTTATCCTTTCCGACCTTCTCAACAACTACGCAAGAGTGTCTGACCACTGTTCAAATATTGCGGTTTGTATTCTTGAAATTGCGAACAATTCCTTTGAAACTCATGAATACTTAAGCCACGTTAAAAAGGACGGAGAAAACGACTTCTTCGAACAGTATGCAGAATATAAAAAGAAATATTATATCTAAGGGAATGAGCCGGCAGTTTAACTGTCGGCTTTTATAATATGTATTTCCGGAAAGTCCTGTGCAAGCTTTTTTAATATTTCTTCATTTTCAGGATTTTGAGTTTTGTTTATAACAATAATTTCCGATTTAGGATTTTTTTTTAGGAGGATTCTGAGCTGTGCTTCGATGCAACTCTCTGACTTTTCTGCTGTGGTATAAATATAGGAGAAATTCCGCCGCATAACACATTCAAGTGAAATAATCAGGAATATAACCAAAAGTACGGCTATAACCGCTATTGCAAGGGCATTCATAACATCAACTCCGTTCTGTTTGACTAATACCATAATATGAATGGCGGAAAAATTTGTGATTTTTAACTTTTTTTCTTGTGTGCCGCATTGTAATATTGACAAATCAGCAGAAAAAGTATAAAATTGAAATATTAATTGATGGAGGAAAGGCGTATGGGATTAACATTAACGGAGAAAATTTTATCAGCTCATTTAGTCGAAGGCGAAATGATAAAGGGGAGCGAAATCGGAATTAAGATTGACCAGACTCTTACTCAGGACGCAACAGGAACAATGCCATACCTTGAATTTGAGGCCATGGGAGTCCCGAGAGTAAAAACTGAAAAGAGCGTTGCGTATATAGACCATAACACACTGCAGTCCGGCTTTGAAAATGCTGATGACCACAGATTTATCGGAAGTGTCTGCAAAAAGCACGGAATTTATTTTTCAAGACCGGGTAACGGAATATGTCATCAGGTTCACCTTGAAAGATTTGGAATTCCGGGAAAGACTCTAATAGGTTCTGACAGCCACACACCTACAGGCGGCGGTATCGGTATGATTGCAATAGGTGCCGGCGGAATGGACGTTGCTGTTGCAATGGGCGGCGGTACATACTATATTACCTGTCCGAAGGTTGTTAAGGTAAACCTTACAGGAAAGCTGAGTCCATGGGTTGCGGCAAAGGACGTAATCTTAGAGGTTTTAAAAAGACTGTCTGTTAAAGGCGGTGTGGGAAAGGTCATTGAATACTGCGGAGAGGGTGTAAAAACTCTGTCTGTTCCTGAAAGAGCAACGATTACAAATATGGGTGCAGAGCTTGGCGCAACAACTTCAATCTTCCCGTCAGATGAAACTACAAGAATATTCTTAAAGGCTCAGGGAAGAGAACAGGATTATACACCTCTTGAAGCTGATAGTGATGCAGTATATGACGAGGTTGTTGAAATTAACTTATCCGAGCTTGTTCCGCTTGCTGCGTGTCCTCATTCGCCGGATAATGTAAAGAGCGTTAGTGAAATCGGCAATATGAAGATTGACCAGGTTTGTATTGGTTCATGCACAAACTCATCACTTCTCGATATGCTGAAGGTTGCACATATTTTGAAGGGAAAAACAGTTCGCCCTGACGTATCGCTTTCAATTGCCCCCGGTTCAAAGCAGGTTTTAAATATGCTTGCTGAAAACGGAGATTTGGGAATTTTAATTGATGCCGGTGCGAGAATACTTGAGAGTGCTTGCGGACCATGTATCGGTATGGGGCAGTCACCAAACTCAAAGGGTATTTCTTTAAGGACATTTAACAGAAACTTTGAAGGACGTTCCGGTACAAAGGACGGACAGATTTATCTTGTTTCACCGGAAATGGCTGCAATTTCTGCGATTAACGGATACCTTACCGACCCGAGAGAAATCGGGGATATGCCGGAATTTAAGCTTCCTGAGGTATTTAAGATAAATGATAATATGATTGTTCCGCCGATTGAGGAGGACAAGATGGATACTGTTGAGATTTTAAGAGGTCCGAACATAAAGCCGTTCCCTGTATCGCAGCCGCTTAGCGAAAATATCGAGGCAGGGGTAAGCTTAAAGGTTGGGGATAATATTACAACTGACCATATTATGCCTGCCGGTGCAAAAATACTGCCGCTTCGTTCAAACATTCCAAAGATTTCCGAATACTGTTTTGCTGTGTGCGATGAGCATTTCCACGATAGAGCACAGGAGATGGGCAAGTCAATTATTATCGGCGGCTCAAACTACGGTCAGGGCTCATCAAGAGAGCATGCTGCTTTAGCACCTCTTTATCTTGGGGTTAAGGCTGTTATAACGAAATCATTTGCAAGAATCCATATGGCAAACCTTATTAATGCAGGTATTGTTCCGATGACCTTTGCAAATGAAGCTGATTATGACAAGGTTACAGAGGGTGATGAGCTTGTAATTACCGATATTATAAATCAACTGAAAAATGGTGATGTAATAAAGGTTACAAATAAAACAAAGGGCTTTGATTTCGAGGCGAATGTTTCACTTTCTGACAGGCAAAAGGATATGATTTATGCCGGCGGACTTTTAAACTATACAAAAAACAATGCATAAAAAATAACTCAGTTCGATTGAACTGAGTTATTTTTTTTGTTTTAATCGTTATAGCCGTTAGGATTATTTGACTGCCATCTCCATGCGTCCTCGCACATTTCGGCAATTTCTCTTGTAGCTGTCCAGTCAAGCTCAGCCTTCGCCCTTGCAGGATCAGCATAACACTCGGCAATATCTCCAGGGCGTCTTTCCTCAATTTTATAAGGAAGCTCCTTTTCGCAAGCTTTTTCAAATGCGTGGATGACATCAAGCACTGAGTAGCCGTTGCCTGTTCCTAAGTTATATGTGTGAACACCTGATTCGCCTGACTTTTTCTCAATAGCTTTCAGGTGACCGAGTGCTAAGTCAACAACATGGATATAATCTCTTACACCTGTACCGTCGTGTGTTGGGTAGTCATTACCG
>JAZNIV010000121.1:0-2058 GCA_045577675.1 Clostridia bacterium | reverse complement strand
CGACATTATCCCATTCATATGCCTTTTCTTTCGGAAATTCCTTTTCAATTATCTCTATAATCTCATTAAGCTTCACGTTCTATCCTCTTTTCTATGTCCTCCAGAGCATCAAGCAGCTCCTTCATATCATTTTTTTCCTTTGCCTTATCTCCTGCACTCGCACAAAGTCCTTCATATATCCTCAAAAATTCCCTTTTCTTTTTTGCAATCAGATTGGGGAAATATTTATGCAGGTATAGCCTTTTCGGTAAATGCAGGTCTATTTCGGTATAAGCTTCTTCTGTCTTTCCGTTTTTTACTACCATTAAATTATACACCTTAAAGCCTTCGACTGCAATATCCTCCTCAACAATATTAAAATTATTTTCTATCAAAAATTTTCTGAGTTCATACTGAGAATTCATCGGCTGCAGAATAAGCAAGCATTTTCGGGCCTTTTCCTCGTCTGCTTTTATTATATTTTCAATCATTTCGCCGCCCATTCCCGCTATTATAACGGTTTCGGTCTCCCCGGCTTCTATAGGTGACAATCCGCCTCCAAGTCTTAGCTCAATACTCTGCCCGTGTTTTTTAACATTTTGTTCTGCCATTTTAAGAGGTCCCGGGCGTATATCGGTTGCAATAACCCTCATTCCCTTTTCGGCTAATCTGATAGGAATATATGCGTGATCTGTGCCTATATCAGCACAGGATTCACCGCTTACATGCCTTAAAATCATATCAAGTCTTGGTGTAATCATTCTTTTTCCCTTTCATGCATAAAAATTCAGTTATTCAGCTGTTTATTAACATGTGTGGATAACTCTCTTTTTTAATTTTTCCCTTTGTTATGCGATAATTTTAGTCTAACAACAGCAAAGCTTGGATAAATGCGTAAAATTTCGTCCTAAAATGTGGATTACTTGCATAATATTTTGTAAACCACCAAAATTATTCAACATTTACGTGTTTAAGCCATTTCAAAACCCACACATTTTGTAGGATAAGTATGTGGATAAAGTGGATAAGTACGAGAAATCCACATAAATTAATACTTTTTGATGTTGAAATCATTTTTTTTGGGTGTTGATAGTTTTATACATTGGTTTACATAATAATTTTATATTATTCTGTCACTTTCCTTATATTTTATATCATCAATGCTAAATACTTATAAATCATCTTTCCAATCAGTAATATAAAAGCGAGGTAAAACCCCACCCCGCTTTTATAAACTTATTTAATAATATCAGTGCCCATATACGGAATAAGTGCTTCTGGTACAGTAACAGTGCCGTCTGCGTTCTGATAGTTTTCAAGAATTGCAGCAACAGTTCTTCCTACAGCCAGTCCTGAGCCGTTAAGGGTATGAACAAATTGTGCCTTATCTTTAGGATTTTCCTTATATCTTATATTAGCACGTCTTGCCTGATAATCCTCAAAGTTTGAGCAGGAGGAAATTTCAACATATCTCTGGTAGCTTGGCATCCACACCTCAATATCATATGTGCAGGCAGATGAGAAGCCAAGGTCGCCTGTTGACAGACATACGACTCTATACGGAATACCAAGTCCCTGAAGAAGTCTTTCTGCGTCATTTGTCAGTGTTTCAAGCTCCTTATATGACTTCTCCGGCTTTGCAAACTTAACAAGCTCAACCTTATTGAACTGATGCTGACGGATAAGTCCTCTGGTATCACGTCCTGCAGAACCTGCCTCGGCTCTGAAGCATGCTGAATATGCACAGTATTTAATAGGTAGCTTTGTACCATCTAAAATCTCATCTCTATGCAGGTTTGTTACCGGAACCTCTGCTGTAGGAATGAGGAAATATCCGTTATTTGTCACCTTAAATGCATCCTCTTCAAACTTCGGAAGCTGACCTGTTCCTGTCATTGATGCTCTGTTTACCATATATGGCGGGAAAATTTCAGTATATCCATGCTCTGTGTGAGTATTCAGGAAATACGAAATAACGCTTCTTTCAAGTCTTGCTCCAAGACCTTTATAAACGGTAAAGCGAGTTCCTGCAATCTTCGCGCCTCGGTCAAAATCAAGTATATCGAGGTTTGTACCGAT
>JAZNIV010000120.1:0-7970 GCA_045577675.1 Clostridia bacterium | reverse complement strand
CTTGATTTTCAGTAAGTGCTGTACCTAATGTTGCAACTATATTCGTTACTCCTGCCTGATACACAGAAATAACGTCCATATACCCTTCGCAAAGGATACATTGAGCCTGGTCTGATTTTTTTGCAAGATTTAATGAAAATAAATTTTTACCTTTATTAAATACCGGTGTCTCGGCAGAATTAAGATATTTTGGAGGCTTATATCCGTCTTTTTCTGAAGCGTCAATAATTCTTCCTCCAAACGCAATCACATTTCCTCTTAAATCTATAATAGGAAACATTACTCTTCCACGAAATTTATCATAAATTTTGTCATTTTTTGAAACACAAAGTCCTGCCTCGAGTAGCTCATCGTCAGAATAACCATGCTTATTCATATGTCGTTTTAAAAAATCAAAGCTGTCCGGCGCATATCCAAGCCCGTATTTTGTGATAGTATTGGCACTGATCTTTCTTTCCAGAAAATATTTAAGTCCCGGCTTACCGGTTTCTTCCTTGGTTAAGGTTTCATAATAAAGACGAGCCGCTGCTTTATTCATAGAATAAATCCGTTTCTTTTTTTGATAAAGCTTATCGTCAACTATATTATCATCCTCAGGAAGTATTATTCCTGCCCTATCTGCCATAAGCTTTAATGCTTCTACAAAATCAAGCCCCTCCGACCTCATAACAAACTGAACAAGGTTTCCGCCGGCACCACAGCCAAAGCAATGAAAAAGTTGCTTATCTTGATTAACGTGAAAGGAAGGAGATTTTTCCTTGTGGAACGGACATAGGCCTGTATAATCACGTCCGTTCTTTCTAAGCCGGACATACTGTGATACATAGTCCACAATATCGTTTTGTGCAAAAATTTCATTAACTAATTCATCAGAATATCTCGGCATAAAAATCTCCTTTCTTTTATTTTTTGCCCATATATATTATTCGACACAAGGCGGGCGAAATCCTTTATTTCTTTTATGTAATTTTACCTTTTTGCTTAAAATTATACTAAATAGCATAATTCATTATGGTTTTAGCAAGACTTTCGCATTGTTTAATAGCATATTCATCCTCGTTTGACGGTCTATGGGCAGATACACCAAAATGTCCCATTGATATTTCACTGCCATTTCCTATAATGTTCATACCAAGAACAAGGCCGCAGGAATGAATATGATCAATAGTTCTTTCCTGTCCTCCGTACTTGGTAGCACCGACACTTACCGCAGCCATAGGCTTTGAAAGCCATGCTTTTTCACCACGTATAGCACGGGTTTTATCAAAGAATGCCTTTAGCTGGGCTGACATAGAACCAAAGTAGACAGGAGAACCGAAAATAACAAAATCTGCCCGTTTAACTTTGTCAAAAGCTTCTTCGAGCAAGGTTTCCTTATAGCAGCTTTTGTTGCATGGGCTTGAGCAGGATACACAAAAAGGTACCTTTGCAGCATTTATAACTTCTGACACATTTATTATTTCGGTTTCGCATCCCTTGCAATGCTTTAAAATTTCCTTAAGCAAAAATGCCGTATTTCCGTCCTTATCAGGACTGCCGTTAATTGCTAAAATATACATTTTAATCACTCCCATATTAAATATACGACAAAAAACCTTAAAATCCTTTTTTAAATAAAGAGGACTCGCCGGATTACGAGTCCCCAACCTCCGAGGATATGCAATCAGTCGGTTGATTCGATAATTGCATAATCTCCGTCTTTTCTTTTATATACAACATTCATTTCATCAGTGTCCTGATTCTTGAATACAAAGAAATTATGACCAAGAAGATTCATTTGAAGAACGGCTTCTTCTGCACTCATCGGTTTAACCTGAAAGCGTTTTCTTTTAACAATCTTAAATTCAGATATGTCCTCGCCATCAATGTAGTCATCGCCGCTTAAAAGTACAACGTCATCAAAAGCTTCCCTTCTTGTCTTTTTTTCAAGCTTTGTTTTATTCTTTCTGATTTGTCTTTCAATTAAATCTATAACCTTATCGGTAGCTGTAAAAACATCTACATCGGTAACTTCTGCCCTGAAGATAATTCCGTCTGAATATATTGTTGCTTCAATATATTCTTTGTCCTTTACAGTTCCGATTACAATTCTTGCATCCGGCTCTGATTTGAAGAATTTATCGAGTTTTCCGATTTTCTTCTTGATGTACTCCGAGTTCTTTTCATTTACCGTAATTTTTCTTCCAATGATGTTAAATTTCATACGCTCATCTCCCTTTGTACTTCTTGAGATTTTACTCTCTAATAAATATATACCCATTTTATAATTAAATAAACATTTTCTATTGAAAAAAATGAAAAAAAAGGTTATAATAGTAAATATTACGAAAGAGGTGGTATTTTTGATAATTTCATTATTTATCGCAGCGATTGCAGCCACAATTGCAATTGTTTTATTCTATTCCGAGGTTGAAAATATAAGAACCTCTAAGCTTGTCCGTAAAAAGACTAATATGTTCGCTATTATTGCAGGTGTTGCATTAGTTGTCAGAATTGCATGCTTGTTCTTTTATCCGGGACATGAATCAGATATGAGCTGTTTTTACAATTGGTCTGAAATAGTATTTAAAGACGGCTTTAAAAATTTCTATACAAGTGAGTTTTTTACAGACTATCCTCCGGGATATATGTATATTCTGTATGTTATCGGTTTTATCAAAAACGTATTTAAATGTAGCCCTGAAGTAACATATATGATATTAAAGCTTCCGGCTATTATTTGTGACTTATTGTGCGGATATATCGTCTACCGATTGGCAGAAAGGCATAATAATCCGAAAATCCAAAATCTGCTAACGATATTTTTCCTTTTTAATCCAGCCATCATTCTCAACTCCTCAATTTGGGGACAGGTTGATTCTGTTTTTACACTCTTTATACTAATTATGCTATACTGCCTGATGAAAAACAAAATGTATACTGCTTATTTTGTTTTCGGACTGTCTTTATTCATAAAACCGCAGTCACTTTTTTATGCACCTGTATTGCTTTACGGCATTATTGAAAATGTTTTTCTTAACAATTTCTCAAAGGAAAAACTCATTAAAAATCTGCTTTTGGGACTTTCTGCAATAGCTCTTATTTTCCTGCTTGCCGCTCCGTTTGGCATAGAAAATGTTGTAATGCAATATCAATCCACAATTGAATCATATAATTATATATCCGTCAATGCATATAACCTCTGGTCAGCATTAGGACAAAACTGGATTGTTCCTAATATGTTTATTAATGCGGTCGGATACATTATGGTAATTGCAATTATCGCAGCCTCAGCAGTTATATTCTTCTCAAAAAAATCAGAAAACAGATATTTTTACACATCTGCATTTATATGCTTTTCCATATTTATGCTGTCGGTAAGAATGCACGAAAGATATGCATTCCCTGCAATTATTCTGATGCTGTGTGCATGCTGTATTTCTCTTAATAAAACAGAATTTTTATTATATGCAGGGCTTTCAATAACACAGCTTATGAATATGGTGCATGTACTGTTTTACTATAATCCGCAGGAGTATTTTAACTCAGGAACTGTTATGCCTTTAGTTTTAGGATGGATTACAGCCATTTTCTTTGTTTTCTTTTTGGTCTATACAAAACGTAATTTTATTCAGTTTAAGAAAAAAGACCATTCTAATGTGGCACAGACAGAGAAAGAAAACAAGCATATATCACGTTTTGATATTGGTATAATTTTAGCAATCAGCATTGTATACGGAGTAATTGCATTATATAACCTCGGAGATACTACCGCTCCGCAAACCTATACAGAGCTTTCTCCTGAATCACCTATTACGTTAGATTTAGGGCAGGACGTTGAGCTGACACAGATGTATGTGTATTTAGGTCCAACGGAGCTTAAGGAAGAAAGAAAGCTTAATGTTGTCTTAACCGACGAGGCAGGAAATACAACTTATTCTATGACCACCGACAAGGGCAATGTTTTTTACTGGAATGTTGTACCTTCATATAAGGTTACAGGCCGCTACGTTACGCTTTCTGCAACTGATACAGTAAATATTATGGAGCTTGCTGTATTTAATCAGAATATTATACCTATAATTCCTGTTAATGCTCCTGAGCTTCTTTTTGACGAACAGGATACAATTCCGGAAAGAATAAGCCACAGAAACTGCACATATTTCGATGAAATTTATCATGCAAGAACCGCATATGAATTCATACACGAAATGGAGGTTTATGAATGGACACATCCACCACTTGGAAAAACCTTGATTTCGCTTGGAATTAGAATGTTTGATATGACACCGTTCGGCTGGAGAATAATCGGTACGCTTTTTGGCATATTTATGATTCCGGTAATATATATTTTCCTCAAAAAGCTTTCAGGCTTAACATGGCTTACTGTTTGCGGAACATTACTCTTTACATTTGACTTTATGCACTTCGCGCAGACCAGAATATCAACAATTGACGTATACGTTACATTCTTTATAATGCTTATGTATCTGTTTATGTATAAATATTATACAATGAGCGTTACAGAATCAATTAAAAAGCATGTCCTTTATCTGGGACTAAGCGGAACTGCGATGGGCTTTGCAATAGCATGCAAATGGACAGGAGTATATGCAGGAGTTGGACTTGCACTAATATTCTTTATTTCCCTGTATCATAAATATACAGAGAATGCCGGCGAATTCAAAGTAAAAATAACCAAAACCATATTGTTCTGCATTTTGATGTTTGTGGTTGTTCCGTTGTCTATTTATACCCTGTCGTACATTCCGTTTATGCGTGCGTCCGGTACGGGTTTTGCGGGCATAATTCAAAATCAGATTGATATGCTCCTATACCACGGCAAAACTGTAGTAAGCTCGACTCACGACTATTCATCACCATGGTATACCTGGCCGATTAATTACCGTCCTATATGGTTCTACGGCGGTAAAAAAGGTGAGTTAACAGAAAATATAAGTTCATTTGGTAATCCTCTTGTATGGTGGGTTGGAATTTTAGCATTAATTTATTGTATATACGATGCATTTAAAAATAAAAACAGAATATCGCTATTTCTTGTTATAGGTTATCTTGCCCAGCTTATTCCATGGATTCCGGTTACAAGAATAACGTTTATTTACCACTACTTCCCGTGTGTACCTTTCATAGTACTGCTGATTTCGCACAGTGCATACAGACTTTATGAAAAAAATATACACACAAAGAAAATATTTATTATATACACTGCACTTGCTGTTTTGCTTTTTGCAATGTTCTATCCGGTTATATCCGGCTATCCTGTTGAAAGAGAATATGTTGAAACAGCACTCAGGTGGTTTTCTTCATGGCATCTGACAAATTAGGAGGGTATATGAGAATAATAAATTCAGAACAAATAACAAATGCCGTACACAAGATGTGCATTGAGGCAAATTGTCATATAAACCCTTCAATAAAAAAAGCAATCGAAGCTTCTTTAGAAACAGAGATGAGCGAGGTCGGAAAAAATGTGCTGAAAAACCTACTTGAAAACGCTGAAATAGCAGTTGAAAAAGAGGTCCCGATTTGTCAGGATACCGGAATGGCTGTATTCTTTGTAGAGGTCGGTCAGGAGGTCATAATTAAGGGAGATAATCTTTCAAGTGCAATTGAAAAAGGAGTTAAATCAGGATACACAGACGGGTATTTGCGTAAATCGGTTGTCCTTGACCCATTAAACAGGGTTAACACAAATGATAATACACCGCCTGTTATACATTACACCTTCACAGACGGTGATAAGCTGAAAATTACATTTGCACCCAAAGGGTTTGGAAGTGAAAATAAATCTGCCATAAAAATGCTCAATCCCTCTGACGGCGTTAACGGTGTAATCGACTTTGTTATTGAAACAGTGAGAACCGCCGGTTCTAACCCCTGTCCTCCAATGGTTATAGGGGTAGGGATTGGCGGAACCTTCGAAAAGGCTGCACAGCTTGCAAAGTATGCATTAACACGTGATATTGATATTAGAAATAATAATCATTATTATGCTGATTTGGAAGAGGAGTTGCTTAGAAAAATTAATATGCTCGGTATTGGTCCGCAGGGCTTTGGCGGCACTACAACAGCACTTGGCGTAAATATCGAGTACTTCCCCACTCATATTGCCGGACTTCCTGTTGCAGTCAATATAAACTGTCACGCAACTCGTCATAAAACTGTTGTAATTTAAAAATATTCTTATACAAAAAAACAGCAGTTACAGCCAAAAATTTGTATATAATTCAAGGTTGAAATTAACAGATTTTTATGGTAAAATATACACAAATTTTAGTAAATATAAGGAGAAAAATATGGCTGAGAAAATCTTTATGAAAACACCGCTCGTTGAAATGGACGGCGACGAAATGACAAGAATTATCTGGAAGATGATTAAGGATATTCTTCTTATTCCCTACATCGACCTAAAGACAGAGTACTATGATTTAGGGCTTGAATACAGAAACGAAACCGATGATCAGGTTACTATAGACTCTGCTGAAGCAACAAAAAAATATGGCGTTGCTGTTAAATGTGCAACAATTACTCCAAATGCGGCAAGAGTTGAGGAATATAACTTAAAGCAGATGTGGAAATCTCCTAACGGAACCATTCGTGCTATTTTAGACGGTACAGTATTCCGCACACCGATTATTGTTAAAGGAATTACTCCATATATCCCAAACTGGACAAAGCCTATCACAATTGCCCGTCACGCATATGGTGATATATATAAAAATACAGAAATGCAGGTTAAGGCAGGCAGCAGGTGTGAGCTTGTCTGCACAGACAAGGACGGAAACGAAACAAGAAAGCTAATACATAATTTTGACGATACAGACGGAATCATCCAGGGACTACATAACAAGGATGATTCTATATCAAGCTTTGCAAGATGCTGCTTTAACTTTGCTCTTGATACAAAGCAGGATATCTGGTTTGCTACTAAGGATACTATCTCAAAGCAGTATGACCACCACTTCAAGGATATTTTCGCTGAAATATTTGAAAAAGAATATAAGGAAAAATTTGAAAAAGCAGGTATTGAATACTTCTACACATTAATAGACGACGCGGTTGCAAGGGTTGTTCGTTCAGAAGGCGGATATATCTGGGCTTGCAAAAACTATGACGGTGACGTAATGAGTGATATGGTTGCGACAGCATACGGAAGTCTTGCTATGATGACCTCTGTACTTGTTTCTCCGGATGGAATATATGAATATGAAGCTGCACACGGAACTGTTCAGCGTCATTATTATAAGCACTTAAAAGGTGAGCCTACTTCAACAAATAGTGTTGCTACACTATTTGCATGGACGGGGGCTTTAAGAAAACGTGGTGAGCTTGACGGAACTCCGGAGCTTTGCCGTTTTGCTGATAACCTTGAAAAGGCAACAATCGATACAATCGAAAGCGGTATTATGACAGGAGATCTGGCAATGATGTCTACCCTGCCTAATATCAAGAAGGTTGGCACAGAGGAATTTCTTCTTGCTGTAAATGAAACACTTCAAAAGCTTATGTAATATGGATAGATTTTCAAGAACAGAGATATTAATCGGAAACGATTCCATTGAAAAGCTAAAAAAATCAAAAGTAATAGTTTTTGGTGTTGGCGGAGTTGGCTCTTTTGCCTGCGAGGCACTTGCACGCAGCGGAATAGGCAATATTACGGTGGTTGACAATGATATTGTTTCTGTAACTAATATTAACAGACAGCTTGTAGCGCTTACATCAACTGTAGGTAAAACAAAGGTTGACGTAATTACATCAAGAATTAAAGATATAAACCCCGATTGCAATGTTACGGCACATAATTGTTTTTATACAAAAGAAAAAGAAATTGATATTTCTGAATTTGACTATATTATAGATGCTATTGATACTGTTACATCTAAGCTGACACTTATCGAGGAAGCAAATAAGTTTTCTGTTCCCATAATAAGCTGTATGGGTACAGGAAATAAGCTCGACCCTACGCAGTT
>JAZNIV010000119.1:0-4689 GCA_045577675.1 Clostridia bacterium | reverse complement strand
ACATATCAAATGATAAAAGCACTGTCACGTCAGGTTCCGGATATATCCTTTAACAAGGACGATACAATTGTAATTTCTCCGGACGAAGGCGGAATGAAGCGTGCTATGTATTATTCATCAGTCTTAGGTCTTGACCTCGGTATGTATTACAAGAGAAGAAATTACTCAATAATTGTTGATGGTAAAAATCCGATTGAAGCACACGAATATTTAGGTCGTGACGTTAAAGGCAAGGACGTTATGATTATTGACGATATGATTTCAAGCGGCGAATCTGTTCTTGACATTGGAAAAAACCTTAAAGAACAGGGTGCTAAGAGAATTTTTATTTTCACAGCCTTTGGCCTTTTCTGCAATGGTCTTGAAAAATTTGACGAGGCATTTAAAAAAGGCGAAATCACAAAGGTATTTACAACAAATCTTATTTACCGTATGCCGGAGCTTTTCGAAAGAGAATGGTACTGTGAGGTTGATATGTCTAAGTATATTTCACTGCTTATCAACACTTTAAACCATGATGATACAATAAGTCAGCTTCTCGTTCCTGCAAAGAGAATTGAAAAGCTGCTCGATAAGCTCAATGCTGAAAATGATAACTAAGTATAAACGGAGTGCATCGCACTCCGTTTTAATTATCCGTTCCTAAATCTGCTATAGTATAATTAATTTCCTGCATTTTTAAATCAAGTGCCGCAATTCTGTCGGCACAATCCTTAAGCTCTTTAACAATCTCATCCGAGCCGTCTATCTCCCTTTTATACTTCATTTGATGCTCAAGACTTGCCCAGAAATCCATAGCAATAGTCCTGAGCTGTACCTCCACTTTCATATTCTGACGGCGGTTGGCAAAGAACACCGGAACCTCAACAATCATATGATAGCTTCGGTAGCCGTTAGGCTTTGGATTTTTTATATAGTCCTTTACACTAACAAGGGTGATGTCGTCCTGAGAAACAAGCATATTGGCAACCTCATATATGTCGTCAATAAAGGAACATATAACCCTGACCCCTGCAACGTCCTCAATGTAGTACATCAGGGAATTCATATTAAGGTCTATTCCCTTTCTACGCATTTTACCGATAATGCTCGACGGCGTTTTTATTCGGGATTTTATCATTTCGATAGGATTTCTGTTATATGTAACCGAGAGGTCGTCATTTAAAATTTCAAACTTCGTCCTGACCTCTTTAATAGCACATGAGTACATCATCATAAATTCTTTAAATTGCCCTGCAGGAGCAAAAAGCTTGTCTACATCAGGCGGAATTTCTGATACCCCTATATTAATCTTTCGTATTCCTTTTTCCATTATTTCCTCCGCAAAAGTCTTTTATATCTTCATTATATTGCCAAAAAAATTTAAAGTCAACACTTTTAATAAATATTAATAAAAGCTTAACACTCTGTTAAGAATTGTATTAAAAAAGAACGGTAAGCCGTCCTTTTCTACTATTTTTACTTTTCTTCCTCATCATCCTCGGTAAGGGGATTTTTGTGTGCCATACCCTGAATTAACAGGAATATTACCACGCATATCATAAGAATAAGGGCACGGATTGTTCCATATTCTGCCAAAAGCACCGCTGTTATTCCAAGTATTCCGCTTATGGCATACAGAATAAACACCGTCTGTTTTTGCGAAAAGCCCATATCAATCAGTCTGTGATGAAGATGCCCTCTATCCGCCGACATAGGGCTTTTTCCATGATATATTCTTCTGATCATAGCAAACATCGCATCAAAAAGCGGAAGTCCTAAAATCAGAAGCGGCACTGCAAAGGAAATAACCGCATAGCTCTTAAACACTCCCTGAATTGACAAGGTCGCAAGTATAAATCCGAGGAAGGTAGAGCCGGTATCGCCCATAAAGATTTTTGCCGGATTAAAGTTAAAGGGCAGAAATCCGAAGCACGCACCCATTATGGCAAGTCCAATAACCGCAACAGAATACTCACCCACACGAATTGCGATAAACACAAGGCTTACCGACATTATTGCAGATACACCTGCCGCAAGACCATCAAGTCCGTCAATAAAGTTAACCGCATTTGTGATAAACACAATCCATAAAATTGTTGCAATTCCCGAAAGCCACCACGGAAGCACAAGATACTGACTGTTTGAGAAAATGTTCGGATTGGTAAAAACTGTTATTCTGATATTTCCGCCAATCATAACCACGAGTGCGGCAATAATCTGAATTACAAACTTCAATTTAGCATCAAGGTTTTTACAGTCATCTACAAAGCCCATAACGGCAATTATAGCCGCTCCCACGAGCATTGCCGTAAGCTCTCTCGTCATTCTTCCGAAACAGCAGATTGCAACCAAAAACCCAAAAATTATAGCAATTCCGCCGATTCTTGGTGTAGGCTTTTTATGCATACGCCGCTTATCCCGCGGCACGTCCACCGCACCCACCTTAAACGCAAGGCGGTATGCGATCGGTGTTGCGGCAAAGCTGAACACAAACGCAACCACAAATGTAAGAATTAAAAATATAATTTCTTTAGTATTCATAGCTATACCTCATTAAATAACAAATCCGACCTTCTTATAAACCTTTGAAAGAGTCTTTTGCGAAATGTAGTTAGCACCCTCCGCACCCTTTTTGCAGATTTCCACAAGATAGTCCTTACTCTTGGAAAGCTCATCATATCTTGTGCGAATCGGTCTGATTTCTTCGACAACTGCTTCTGCTACGTCCTTTTTAAAGTCACCGTAGCCCTTGCCTTGATACTCAGCTGCTATCTTTTCTATATCTTTACCTGTAACTGCTGACATTATCGTAAGCAGGTTATTAATACCCGCCTTCGCTTCATCCTCAGGACGATATTCGATTACTCCTTCAGAGTCGGTAACTGCGGACTTTATCTTGTTCGCAATCACATTCATATCATCTAAAAGTGAAATATAAGCCTTAGGATTTTCGTCCGACTTAGACATTTTCTTTGTAGGCTCGGCAAGGCTCATAACCTTTGCACCTGCCTTTGGCAAAAATCCTTCCGGAATTTTAAATACAGGATTACCCTCTCCGCAGTAAACTCCGTTAAACCTCTGCGCAATATCTCTTGTAATTTCAATGTGCTGCATCTGGTCCTTTCCAACAGGCACCAAATCCGCCTGATAAAGAAGTATATCAGCTGCCATAAGCACAGGATATGTAAAAAGTCCTGCGTTTATATTATCGGCATGCTTTGAGCTTTTGTCCTTAAACTGCGTCATTCTTGAAAGCTCTCCCATATAGGTGTAGCAGTTTAAAACCCATGCAAGCTGTGCGTGTGCCGGCACCTGCGACTGAATAAACAAAAGACATTTTTCAGGGTCAATTCCGCACGCAATATATATTTTAAGTAAATCGAGCGTACGTTTTCTAAGCTCCTGCGGATTTTGACGCACGGTTATTGCGTGCTGGTCCATCATCGCATAAATGCAATTATACTCATCCTGAAAGCTTACCCAGTTTTTTATAGCACCGAGATAGTTACCGAGTGTAATGTTTCCGGAGGGTTGAACTCCGGAAAAAATCGTCTTTTTATCTTCCATTTCAAATCCCTCCTGTTATTTCAGCTTTTCTGCAAGCATCGCACCGATTGCCTTAATGCCTTCTTCAATCTTTTCCTCCGGCATTGTTGAGTAGTTAAGCCTGAAGGAGCTTGTTTTTTCGTCCATATCTGTAGCAAAGTTATTGCTTGGAACAAATGCAACCTTATACTTTTTAACCGCCTCAATCGAAAGCTCTGCAGCATCAATAGCCTCAGGGCAGGTTACAAGTATAAAAAGTCCGCCCTCCGGCTTTGTCCAGCTAATTCCCTTATCCTCAGGGAAATATTTATCCATACATTCAAGCATAAACCGACACTTTCTGCCGTACACCTCACATGCCTTTTTAATATGCTCTTCAATATCATATCTCTTTAAAAATTCATAAGCAATCATCTGTGTAAGGCAAGGTGTGTGAACGTCGTTAACCTGCTTCATAATCTCAATTTTATCGCAAAGCTCAGCTGCACACACAATATATCCGACACGAAGACCAGGAGATAATATCTTTGACATTGAGCTTACATAAATAACTCTTCCCTCGGTATCAAGCGACTTTATTGTCGGCACATATTCGCCGGCAAAGCGAAGGTCGCCGTACGGGTTATCCTCCATAATAAGGCAGTCATATTTTTTTGCAAGCTCAAGCATTTTCTTTCTTTTTTCAAGCGACATCGTAATTCCTGTAGGATTCTGGAAATTCGGAATTGTGTAGATAAGCTTAACCTTGTTATTTTTCAGGGTTTCCTCTAAGCTTTCCATATTCATTCCGTCAGAATCCATCGGAACACCGATAAGGTTCGCACGAACACTCCTTAGTGAATTTAAAGTACCCACAAAGCTCGGTGCTTCAACCACAATATCTTCGTTATCCTCAACTACAACCCTTGCCGCAAGGTCAAGCCCCTGCTGACCGCCGGTTGTTATAATAATCTTATCGCCGTCTGTAACAGCTCCGACCTTATCTGCCCTTTTTAAAAGCTCTTCCTTTAAAGGTCCATAGCCGTCGGTTGTACCATAAGCAAGTGCTTTTTTTCCGTCATTGTTAAGAACGTCAGCGGCAATTTCCGAAAGCTTGTCTGTCGGGAAAAGTTCAGGGTCAGGCGAGCCGCCTGCTAAGGAAATCACAGCCGGGTCTGCCAT
>JAZNIV010000118.1:0-7739 GCA_045577675.1 Clostridia bacterium | reverse complement strand
CCCCGCACCGATTACTACTACTTTTCCTCTGAACATATATTTCTCTCCTTTTTTCAATTAGTATTTGTCATTTTTAAATAATTATGTTTATATTTTACCATAATTTATAAATTTACGCAACATTAATCATTGTTTATCTTTGCATAACAAAAAACCGACCTCCCAATCATCAGCTTTTGGTCTGCTTTTCAGGGTGGTCGGCTCATATCTTTTCAAGCTTTTTACTTTCTTAAGCCCTTTATGATATTATTTAATTCTTCTTCCTTGCTCGCAATATCCCGAACCAGCTTAAACTGGTTTCTTGCTCTGTCAAGATTATGATACTCTCTGTGAATTTTAAAATATGTATCTCCGTTTAAGTAGTCGGTCAAAAATCTTGTTCCGCACTCAAAGGTCAAAAGCTTTGCAGAGAACGGCAGAAGCTCAATCTCTCTTTCTGTAAGCTTTTCGCCCATTTCGCTGAAGTAACCCTTTGCAAAATTCTCAAAAATTTCTGTATCGAAAGTTACAATATCCAGATTAGTTTCATCCTCTGCTGCGGTTGAAGCACCGATTCTTAGTGCATCACCAAAATCGTAGAGTGCACTTCCCGGCATAACAGTGTCAAGGTCAATAACACAAACCGCATCGCCTGTTTCCTCATCAAAAAGGATGTTGTTTATCTTAGTGTCGTTATGAGTAACTCTTAAAGGAATTGAGCCATCCAAAATACCATCTGTAACAACCGATGCAAATGCCGCACACTCACGCACAAATTCAATCTCTTCCATAACAGATGAAGCACGTCCCGCCTTGTCCAGCAAAACAGCCTCCTCAAGGTCTTTTACACGCTTGGGAGTATTATGAAAGTTAGCAATTGTTTCATAAAGAGTATCTGCCGGAAAATCACCGAGCAGCTTCTGGAAATGACCGAACCCGATTCCTGCACGGTACATATCCTCTTTTGTTCCTACATCTATACTTTTTGTTCTTTCTATAAAGCTATACATACGGAACACATGGTCATCATCAACCTTATAGCAGTTCTTGCCGTCTATCGTTTTGATGACTCTCATTGTTTCACGGTTCGGATCTCCGCCCTCTTTTTCAATCTTATCTCTTAAGAAAGATGTCACCTTGTCTATATTTTCCATCATCTGTTCCGGTTCTTTGAATACGTTCGTATTAATTCTCTGCAAGATACAATCCTTTGCAGAAGTTCTGTAGGTATCATTGATGTGACCGTTTCCATATTCTTCTATTTTTGCATGAACAGCAAACTTATCCAGAACATCGTTCAGATCAATATTCATTTTTCTTCCTCCTCAAAATCGGATACTATGTAATTTAACCACAACGATTCTATTATACCACTTATTACCACATAATGCAAGCATTATTTTTTGCACAATAAACAAGTTTTTTTGCACTACCCTCAAGCCCTCGGGTGTGCCTTTTCATAAATGCTCCTGATTCCGCCGTCTACAATCTGCGTATACACCTGCGTAACAGAGATATCCGTATGGCCAAGCATCTGAGAAATCGCCTTTAAATCAGCACCATTTTCAAGCAGATGTATTGCAAAGGAGTGACGAAGTGTGTACGGAGTTATATCCTTTTCAATACCCGCAGACTTCCTGTATTGCTTTAAGATTTTCCAAAAGCCCTGCCTTGAAAGCTTTGTCCCGTTGCAGTTTAAGAAAAGAAACCTTACATTGTCATCAGGCACCATATTAGGACGTGCAAAATCCATATAGTTGCTTACCGCTGCCACCGCAAGATTACCTATAGGCACATCACGCTCGTGAGTAGCAGTACGGCAGTTTAAATACCCTTGCTTTAAATTAATATCGTCTATGGTCAGGTTAATAAGCTCAGAGACCTTTATTCCTGTTGCATATAAAAGCTCCAGCATCGCTTTATCCCGATAACCTTTTGCGTCAACACATTCAGGCTGAGAAAGCAGCAGTTCAATCTCCGCCGTAGTTAAAACACTTGGTTTTTTTCGTGACACCTGCGGTGTTTCCAGATTCATAGTAGGGTCCTTCATCTTAACGCCACTGTCAATAACATACATATAAAAGGACCTCAGCGACGCGAGCCGCCTTGAAATTGTTGATGCAGCCTTTCCCTGTTTTTTTAAAAGGAGTAGATATGTAAGCACTGTTGTACGGTCTGTTTTAGCTATATTTTTTATATTTCTTTCCTTTAGAAAATCAAGGTAATGCGATACATCACGCTTATATGACAGGATTGTGTTTTTAGATTTTGCCTGCTCACCTATCAGCGAAAAAACGAACCCTTCTAAAAGCTCCTGCATCATTTTCCCTCCAAAATCAATCTTACATATTGATTATATCACAAATTTAAAATAAGTACAGACATTTTTTGATAATATTTTCTAAACAGATTTTACCACACTTAACGCAAGCCTCATAAACACCGAGGAAAGAGCTCCCCTTGTCAGGCTATCAATACAAAATACCAATGCCAAGAGTGCCGCCATAATAAAATACTGCTTCAAAAAAATCCGCTTATCCTGACGGTTATACAAAAGATTATACGAAGAAAAGCCTCCGAGAAAAGCAAAAGACGGAATCAGCACAACAGCAGAAATCAGATTTGCACCGCAAAAAAGAATTCCCTTTATACCATAGTACCGCATCACCGCTGTAATTGCAAAGCCTGCAGTATATCCCTTTATCATCATCACAGCACCAAGCCCCAGAACACCTATTTTAAAAAACGTACAAATCAAAATAACCGCATAGGCTTTTGCATTGTCCTTCGCAACACTTTTTATGCTATCACCCACCGCCGCATTATATCCTGACACCGCTCCCTCAAGATATTCATACATCTCGTCCTGCTTTTCGGTACGAGCCTGCTGAAGGCTTCCTGCAAAAACTCCGGCAAAATATAGTCCAAGCAGCACAAAAAACATTATAACCTTTATATTTTTCACATAAAAATCCCCTTTTGTGTATAGTACTAAATACTATTCACAAAAGGGTTATAAAATTCCGTTTTTATTAAAACTCTGCCGCATGAAGGAATTTTTTAAGTCTTTCAATTCCCTCTACAATGTTATCCATACTTGTTGCATAAGACCATCTTACATAGTTATTCACACCAAAGCCTGTTCCCGGCACAACCGCAACCTTGGCAACATCCAAAAACAGCTTTGCAAAATCGTCTGCATCCTTTATGGTTACGCCATACATTGTTCTGCCTATAAGCTCATCAATGTTCATCATTATATAGAATGCTCCATTTGGACGTTTGCAGGAAACACCGTCAATGCTTGAGAACATATCCACCATAAAATCACGGCGTCTGCGGAAGGCTTTTAGCATCTTATGAGCCTCCTCCATGCCGCCCTCAAGTGCCGCAACTGTTGCAGCCTGTGCGATAGAGTTCGGGTTCGATGATGCGTGTGACTGAATATTTGCCATAGCCTTTGCTATTTCTGCATTTGCAGCGGCATATCCAATTCTCCAGCCTGTCATCGCAAAGGTTTTTGAAACACCGTTTATAACAATTGTAAGGTCCTTTATTTTTTCACCAAAGGAGGCGATACTCACGTGCTTTCCTTCATATATAAGATGCTCATAAATTTCGTCAGAAATAACGTATAAATTATTCTCAACTGCAAAATCAGTAATTTCACGAAGCTCATCTGCTGTATAAACCATACCTGTCGGGTTTGATGGGCTGTTAATTACAATCGCCTTTGTTTTAGGAGTAAGCACTGCTCTAAGCTCTGTCGCTGTCACCTTGAAGTTGTTGTCCTCACTTGCATTTACAACAACCGGAACACCGTCAGCAAGCTTAATCATTTCAGGGTAGCTTACCCAGTAAGGTGCAGGTACAATTACTTCGTCTCCCGGATTGCATATAGCCTGAAATGCATTTATAAGAGAATGCTTTGCACCATTTGAAACAACTATTTCGGAAGGCTTGTATTCCAGACCGTTTTCACGTCTGAATTTCTCTGCAACAGCCTGCCTCAATTTAAGTGTTCCGCTTGCAGGAGTATATTTTGTTTCTCCCGCCATAATAGCGTCAATTGCCGCTTTTTTGATATGCTCCGGTGTATCGAAATCCGGCTCACCGCAGCCAAAGCCAACAACATCCTCGCCGTTAGCTTTCATTTCCTTAAATTTTGAATCTATTGCAAGTGTCGGTGATGGTGACACTGCAGCTGCTTTTTTTGAAATCATATTGCCCTCCGAATATATTTTTTGCATTTTTTATAACGCAAAAATTTCATTTTACTTTAAAATATATCTTTATTATACAACTTTTCCGTTAAAATTGCAATATTTGCGCACTAAAAATTTCAAATTCACTTGCACAAAATATTATTTTAATTTTATACATAAATATGCAACTTTAACAATTGTGTGCTTTAATCACCCTTAAAAAGTTACGGAAGGCTATTTTTTCACGTATTTCGGTACTGTAGGGCAGCATTTTTATAATCCTTTCCATATCCTGCACTCCCGAAATACCGGAAGGAAGGCTGTCTACTCCGTCAAAGTCACTGCCAAGACCAATGTTATCCTCACCACCGAGTGACAAAAGCTTGTCGGTGTGACAAACAATTTCCTTTATATCATTTCCAAAAAACGGCGGATAAAAATTAATACCGGCAACACCGCCTGTTTCCTTTATCTTCATAAACTGTTCATCTGTCAGATTGCGAATATGATTTTTTACAGATTTAAGATTTGAATGGCTTGCACATACAGGCTTTTTGGAAATTTTTAAAACATCCCAAAAGGATTTTTCCGAAAGATGCGAAACATCAATTATAATTCCCAGCCTGTTCATTTCACGGACAACCTCTGCACCAAATTTGCTCAGTCCGCTATCCTCTTTTTCCATAACACCACAGGCAATTTTGTTTTTAAAATTCCAAGTAAGGGCAATCATCCTGACTCCCATACTGTAAAGCTCAGAAAGGTCAGAGAGCGACTGTATGCCGTCGCCACCCTCAAGGCTCAAAAATGCCTTTACTTTTTCCTCTCGGTTTACCCAGTCTGCATAGCTTTTACATACAGCTATCCTGTTTTTCAAGGCTTCATCGTAAAACTTATTTATAATAGCCTTTGTCCGCTCCATAGCACAGCTTGCATATTCCGGTGCAACAAAGGCAGCAAACACCTGAGTGTATGACGGATATTTTGAAAGCCTATTAATGTCAATATGTAAATCATTCTCAGAAAGATTTTTTCCCTTGTCTAAAAGCTCGCTTATAGTATCACAATGTGCATCAAAAATATCCATACACCTGCTCCTTTTAATTTTAAAATGCAGCTTTTATATGATTAATCTCTGTAACCGACAAAGCATCTCCGCAAATACGGTACATTACCTCAATTACATCAAAACGCATATCCACGTCATCTCTTCCGAGATAAAAAAGTGCTGTTTTTATTATTTTCTGTTGCTTGTAAAAATCCACAAACTCAGCAGGAGTTCCGTATGACTTTGAAAGACGTGTTTTCACCTCGCAGAAAACAATTGTTTCCCCATCCCTTGCTATAATGTCAATTTCCCCGCTTCGACAGCGGAAATTACGTTTCAAAACCGAAATACCGTTTTTTTCAAGATACCGGCACGCCATTGTTTCTCCAAAATCACCAATTTCCTTCGTTGTCATATCTTATCCCCCAAAAGCTTTTTTAAGAAGGTTTTTCTGTGAATTGGGCTTATTCCATGCTCCAAAATTGCATCGGTATGCATCTTTGTTCCGTAGCCTTTATGCTTTTCAAACCCATACTCCGGATATTTTTCCGCCATTTTTGTTATGTATCTGTCCCTTGATACCTTAGCAAGAATAGATGCAGCCGCAATTGAAATACTCTTTGCGTCACCCTTTACTACAGTCTCGTGCGGCAGATTCATTCCTTTTATACTGTTACCGTCAATGATCACATAATCCGGCTTTATATTAAGTTCTTTCACTGCACCGTTCATCGCCTTATGCGTTGCATTTAGTATATTAATTTCGTCAATTTCCTTTTCATCAACAGCAAAAACTGCATATGAAACTGCAATTTCTGTTATTTTTTCAAATAGCTCCTCTCTCTTTTTTTCCGAAAGCTTTTTTGAATCGTTAATTCCGTCAAGACGTGCATCCTCCGGCAAAATAACTGCAGCAGCATAAACAGGTCCTGCCAAGGGTCCTCTTCCCGCCTCATCGACTCCGGCAATAAAACTGTAGCCCTCAGCTTTTAACCTGTTTTCAATTTCACGCATTTGTGCCTGCCTGTAAAGCTCCTCTTCCTCTGATAATCTTGGCATTTTTTTACTCCTCAAAATATTTTTTAAAATATTATATCATTTTTTATAAAAATATGCTATAATATTTTTATATTTCTTTAAAAATAAATTATCCCGGAGGATTTATTATGTATCTGCGTGAGGTTGACGACCCTGTTACTATTCAATATATAATACTTTTTACGCTTTCAAAGGCCAATCGACGAGTTACTCATTCACAGCTTTCCTGTCTTACTCTCGATAGCTGCAATATAAATTTTGCTAATTTTCAGATTGCTCTTGATAATCTTGTCGGAATAGAATATGTTAAAGTTCTTCCAAACGGCTTTGATGAAAAAATGCCGATTTATGAGCTTACACAAAAAGGAATTGAAGCAAACGGCTTTTTTGCACATTCCATTCCTGTGTATATCCGCGAACAAATCGAGGAACATATAAATCCATTTTTTGAACAGGAAAAATTGAAAAAGAGTGTAAAAGCAACACTTGTTCCCATAAACGACAATGAATATAACGTAGAGTGTGCTTTTTATGAAAGTGCGTCGCCTTTAATGGAGCTTACATTTTATGCCGGTTCACGTGATGTAGCGGCAGGAATTATACGTAATTTTAAGGCAAATCCCGAAAAGGTTTATAACGAAATTTTTAAAACACTCTTGGGCGACGAACAAAAATAACCCTCAAAAAGGCAGAGTAATCTGTCTTTTTTCTTATTTAAAAAATCAATATTCCTCTTCCAAAAATTACGTTTTATTTGGAAAAATCTTATAGTTATATTTTAAGCTTAATATCACAAAATAGCAATGTAGTCGTTGACAAACGGCTGCTTTAGATAGAAAACAGATGAACGTAAGTAGGTTCAAAAAGTATGGAGGAAAAAACAATGAGTAGATCAAGAATTAATGTTCCTGAAGCTAAGCAGGCTATGGAAAACTTCAAGATGGAAGCTGCTAATGAAGTTGGAGTAAACTTAAAGCAAGGCTACAACGGTGACTTAACAGCAAGACAGGCTGGTTCAATCGGCGGTCAGATGGTTAAGAAGATGATTCAGGCTTACGAGCAGGGTAACAACTAATTATACCCGTAAGTAATTGCTGAAAACATTCTTTGGACTTATCAAAGAAAAAAGCTATTCGGTCCACGGGACTGAATAGCTTTTGCTTATTGTAGTAAATTTTAAAACAACGTTATTACATATTGCACCATCTGATAAATAAAGCCACGGGTGAAATCAATATATATGTGCTCGTTGCCTGTTAAAAGTCTGTAAGCATATACCCCCGTAAACAATATAACCGTAGCTGTAATTAAGCCTTTGTATAATTTTTTAGGTAATCTTTTTCGAATCAGAAAAACTATTGCACACAAGGGCATAATAAATATAAGCGGATGATAGTGGAATGCACCCGCAAAGTCAAGTTTTATTATTGAAAAAGCTGCTCGCGTCATACCGCAGCCGGGACAGCATA
>JAZNIV010000117.1:0-16114 GCA_045577675.1 Clostridia bacterium | reverse complement strand
AGTGCACATATAAACCAGCAGAGTAATCTGCAGACAAAGATGTGTACTATGAAATATTTTAAATATGTCGGAAAAAAGGGCTTTTTTTTCGTGCCCTTTTATAGGAGTAAAATTTAATATGTGTGGAATAGTTGGATATATCGGTTCCAAAACCGCAACCGACCTCTTGCTAAACGGACTTCAAAGCCTTGAGTACAGAGGTTATGACTCAGCAGGTGTTGCTGTTATTTGTGATGAAAAAATTTCCGTTGCAAAGGAAAAAGGGCGGCTTTTGGGACTTCGTGAAATTCTTGATAAATCACCCTTAAACGGAAATATTGGTATTGGTCACACCCGTTGGGCAACTCACGGTGTGCCGTCAGTCAAAAATTCGCATCCGCATACAAATGCCGACGGAACAATTGCTGTTGTTCATAACGGAATTATCGAAAATCATGAGGCACTAAAGGATTATCTTTCTTCAAAAGGATATACCTTTAAATCTGAAACAGATACGGAGGTTATTCCCCATCTGATTGACTATTATTATAGCGGCGACCTTTTATCAGCTGTAATTAAGGCTACCGAAAAGCTTGACGGAAGCTATGCAATTGGGGTTATTTCTTCAAACGAACCTGATAAAATTGTCGCAGTAAGAAAAGACAGTCCGCTTATTGTCGGTTTATGTCCTGACGGAAATTTTATTGCATCGGATATTCCTGCAATATTATCTGAAACAAGGGATGTTTATCTTCTAAACGATAATGAATTTGTAACACTGACAAAAAACGGTGTTTCTATTAATGACAAAAATTTACAACCAATCAGCAAAGAAATATTTAAGGTGCAATTTTCGGCACAGGCATCTCAAAAAGAGGGCTATGACCACTTTATGCTCAAGGAAATTCACGAGCAGCCACAGGCAATACGTAATACCCTTCGCGGACGTCTTGACAAAGACCTTAAATTAAACCTTGACAATATAGAATTTTCAAATGAGATTGAAAAACTGTATATTGTAGCCTGTGGTACTGCATACCATGCCGGACTTATCGGTAAAAAAGCAATTGAATCACTTGCTAAAGTCCCATGTGAAGTGTGTCTTGCATCTGAGTTCAGATACGGCGACCCGTTAATTACAAAAAACACAGCCGTTTTGGTTGTCAGTCAGTCGGGTGAAACTGCCGATACCCTTGCTGTGCTTCGTATGGCAAAAAAGCTTGGCAACAAGGTTTATGCAATTACAAATGTTGTAGGCTCGTCTGTTGCACGTGAGGCTGATTATGTGTTCTACACCTATGCCGGTCCGGAGATCGCGGTTGCATCAACAAAAGCATACACAACACAGCTTGCCGCCTTCTATCTTTTTGCAATTCATCTTGCTGAGTTAAAAAATTCCGTTAACAAGACTGAGCTTGATGATATGAAAAATCAATTATTAACTCTTGACAGTGTTATCACTGATATATTGAAATCCGAAGAAGATGTCAAAAAGCTTGCAGAAAAAATCGCAAAGGAACGTGACATTTACTTCCTCGGCAGAGGGCTTGACTACTTTATTGCACTTGAGGCTTCCCTAAAGCTTAAAGAAGTTTCATATATTCATTCAGATGCATATGCAAGCGGCGAGTTAAAGCATGGTCCAATCGCTCTAATCGAAAATAATACTGTAGTAATTTCTATATGCACAAACCCTGAAATCAGCAACAAGCTAAACAGCAATGTAAAGGAAGTTACAGCACGTGGTGCATACACAATTGGATTTACCTCATGCCTTTCTGATACATCAGCTTATAATGAGGTTATAAAGCTACCAAAAATCGACCCATTACTTGCACCTCTTGCAGCTATAATTCCGCTGCAGCTCCTTGCATATTATGTGTGCACAGCAAAGGGCTTTGACGTTGATAAGCCAAGAAATCTGGCAAAATCTGTTACTGTAGAATGATTGGGAGGAAATAATTATGGGAAGATTATTTGGAACGGACGGTGCAAGAGGTGTTGCTAACCAGGAGCTTACCTGCGAAATTGCATTTAAAATAGGTCAGGCAGCAGCTTTTGTTCTTACAGAAGAATGTCACAGAAAGCCTAAAATTTTAATTGGTAAGGATACACGAATTTCATGCGATATGCTGGAGGCTGCACTTGCAGCAGGGTTATGCTCTGTCGGTGCACAGGTTGTAACTCTCGGCATCATCCCTACCCCGGCTGTTGCTTATTTAACACGCAAATATGACGCAGAGGCAGGCATTATGATTTCTGCTTCGCATAATTCTGCTGAATACAATGGTATTAAAATATTTAATTCCAATGGATATAAGCTTAGCGATGCAATTGAAGAGCGTATAGAGGGTATTGTCCTTGACAACTCCGAGGAAATTGATTTACCAACCGGAGACGACGTTGGTACAGTGAGAAAATGCGAAACCGCAATTGAAGATTATACAGACTTTGCACGCAGTGTTATTGATTGTGATTTAAAGGATATGCGCATCGCAATCGACTGTGCAAATGGTGCAAGTTATAAAACGGCTGCCAAGGTAATCTCCGGATTAGGCGGTGAACCTTTTGTTATTCACAACCACCCAAATGGTACTAATATCAACTTAAATTGCGGCTCAACTCATCTTAAAGACATCTGCAGCTATGTTAAAAACGCAGGCGTTGATATTGGTCTTGCATTTGACGGTGATGCAGACAGACTTATGGTTATCGACGAGCTTGGTAATGTCATCGACGGCGACAAGATTATGCTAATCTGTGCCGAGTACTTAAAAAACCAGGGAATGTTAAGAAAAGACACGTTAGTCATTACCGTAATGTCAAATCTTGGACTTATACTAAAGGCAAAGGAGCTTGGAATTAATACGGTTCAGACAACTGTCGGTGACAGATATGTTCTTGAAGAAATGCTAAAATCCGGCTATAGTCTCGGCGGCGAAGCATCAGGTCATATCATTTTCTTGAATCACAACACAACCGGCGACGGATTGGTTTCTGCACTTAATATTCTTAAAATTTTGAAGCTTACCGGCAAGAAAATGTCTGAGCTTGCACAGATTTACGAAACAATGCCACAGTGCATAATTAACGCCAAGGTTTCAAACAGCAAAAAAAATGACTATTCAAAAGATAAGGTAATTTTAGAAGAAATCGAAAGTCTTGAAAAGGAATTTGACGGTAAAGGCAGAATCTTAGTTCGTGCATCAGGGACAGAGCCTTGCGTTCGTGTAATGATAGAGGGAGAAAATCAGGATATTATTACACAAAAGGCAAAATATCTCGCAACAATTATTGAAGCAAGACTTGGATAAATTTATAGCTTTAACAGCCGCATTTAATTGCGGCTGTTTTTTATGTATATCCTTAATAAATCAGGACAGATAAACATGCACAAATTGTTATTTTTAGCATATATTAATCTGAGGTGATTTGATGTCTGAATTTTTTATACAAATAATTCAAAACATAATGCTACTTTTAGGTTTTGTTGGAGGCGGCAATGCGTTTCCAAAACCGCTCTCAAAAAAAGAGGAACAGCATTATCTTGACCTGTGGGCAAACGGTGATGAAAATGCCAAAAATGTCCTCATTGAGCATAACCTAAGGCTTGTAGCTCATATTGCAAAAAAATATGCTACAGAAAATAACTTTGATGACCTCGTAAGCACTGGAACAATCGGGCTAATTAAAGGTATAAACACCTTTGATCCTGCAAAAACCTCTAAGCTTACAACCTATATTGCAAGGTGCATTGAAAACGAAGTATTGATGATGCTCAGATTATCCAAAAAAACCGCCGGAGAAATATCCCTCGAAGAGTGTATCGGCACAGACAAAGAAGGCAATAATATGACCTTTTCCGATATACTTCCGGCAGACACAGACGATATTTCAGATATTATTGCCCTGAAAATAAACACTCAAAAGCTTTACTCAGCTATGAAGGAAGCTCTTACCGATGACGAGAAAAAAATTCTATGCTGGAGATATGGAATTAACAATCAGAAAAAGAAAACACAAAAAGAAATTTCTCAAATCCTTGGCATTTCACGCTCCTATGTATCAAGAATTGAAAAAAGAGCTATTAAAAAGCTTGCCGAAAGAATTGAGAAATAACTTAATTATTACAAAAAGGCTGGAATTTTAATTAATGATGATGGTGATGATGCCCTACGGAAGGATTTATTTCCGTATGGCATTTTTCTTCCATACAATGCTCATATTCAGTTTCCAGCTCAAGTGTAACATGACCAATACCATCATGCCTTAACTCTTCCCTGATTTTTTCTTTTATCGTATGTGCGTCGCAATTGGTGACAATATGCATTGTGGCATAGTTATTTTGACCATCCATACTCCAGATATGAACGTGATGAACATTTATTACTCCGTCAATACCGGCAATATGCTCTTTTATCTCCTTCACTTTTATGCCATGAGGTGTTTTTTCAAGGAAAAGCTCCAAAACCTCTTTCAAGTTTTTTATAGCATTGACTACAATGAATATCGCAACTGCAATTGACATAACCGAATCAATAATAACAAAATCGGTAAATCGCATAACAATTGCACCGACTAAAACAATAATCCACCCCAAAACATCCTCAATCATATGAAGATTTACAGCTTTCTGATTTAATGAATCGCCTTCACGCGTTACAAATGCCGCACAAAAATTTATAGCTACTCCGAATACAGCCAAAAAAATCATTCCGTTATAATTAATTGTGACAGGATGAATAATTCTGACAAGCGAATTATAAATAACAACTATTGAACCGAAAAGAAGAATCAGCGTTGTAACGATGCTTCCTATAACAGAGTATCGCACATAGCCGTATGTGTATTCGTCATCAGGTTCTTTTTTGCTTTTTTTCTCAAGAATATAAGAAATACCAATGCTAATTGCATCCCCAATATCGTGAATAGCATCAGAAATAATGGCGACACTGCCGGTAAAAATCCCTCCCGCAAATTCAAGAAATGAAAACACAAGATTCAAAACAAAGGCAATTAAAATATTTTTTTCAGTTTTCATAAATCCTCCATATCGACATTTTGACTAAAATACCGTTCAGCATTATTATAATTAATATGAAAAAATAATCCAATATAATATTTTTTTTGAGAATTCGTCAATAAAACTCACTTTTAAAACACTATACTCCATACATAATAACACATAAAAAATACACGTGTCAATGTTTTATCAGGATTTATTACCGAGTTTTGGATATAATAGCTATGGAGGGATTTTATTATGTGTACTGCAATTGCTTTAAAAACTAAAAACAATTACTTCGGAAGAAATCTGGACCTTGAATATTCATATAATGAGACAGTTACAATAACACCTCGCTGTTTTCCTTTTAACTTCCGACATCAGCCAAACATTAAAAAACACTATGCAATGATTGGCATTGCAACAATAGAGGATAACTTTCCGCTTTACTACGATGCTGTAAATGAAAAAGGCTTAGCTATAGCAGCTTTAAATTTCCCGGGGAATGCTAAATATCTTCCGGTAAATAAGGAAAAAAGCAATATTGCACCTTTTGAACTAATCCCATGGATTTTATCTTTGTGCAGCTCGGTAAAAGAGGCTGCACATCTTCTGCAAAATGCAAATATTGCAGAAATTTGCTTTAATGAAAGATTCCCTGTTTCGCCGCTGCATTGGATGTTATCCGACAAAACCTCCTCCATTGTAATTGAGCCTCTGGCTGACGGTATACATCTTCATAAAAACCCAATCGGGGTACTTACAAACAGTCCGCCGTTTGAAATGCAGCTCTTTAATCTCAACAACTATATGCATCTTTCAAATTCCGATCCGGAAAACACCTTTTCAAAAGAAATTACACTAGGCACCTATTCCCGAGGTATGGGTGGGTTTGGACTTCCGGGAGATTTGTCGTCACAGTCGAGGTTCGTGCGTGCGGCATTTACAAAGCTTAACTCCGTTTGCGAAGATGAAGAAGATAAAAGCATTACTCAGTTTTTCCACATACTTTCGTCCGTTGAACACACAAAGGGTGTGGTTAAGGTTAATGATAAGTTTGAAATCACAGTATATTCCTCATGCTGTAATACAGATAATGGGATTTATTATTATAAAACATATGAAAACAGCTGTATACAAGCTGTAGCTATGCAAAGGGAAAATCTTGATTCAACGGAGCTTATTTCATATCCAATAATAAACAATCAGACAATTATATCACAAAACTAAAAAAAGGCAGGTTACTGCCTTTTATTTAGGTATTCCTTCAATTTTTCAAGCTGTTCAATACATTCTTGTCTGCCTATTTCATACACCTCTCGAAGCTTTTCAGGATCATTTGATGTTCTTTTAATCGGAAGAACATCTGCAGGGCGTATCACAAAAATCTCTCCCCTTTTTTCCTTTTCTTCTATATATTTAATTGTCTCATTATACATAATATGTCTGTTTTCAATCGCCTTAATCATTTCCGGATATTTTCTTAGCAAAGCTCTCATCAAGGAAATCATTCCTGCCTTCTCTTTAACATATCCCTTAGGTTGAGTTAAAATAATTACATTTTTAGTATATCCAAGACCTTCAAAATACTTAATTGGTATAGAATCGGAAATACCGCCGTCTAACAACTTGCGTCCGCCTACTTCAACAATCCTTGAAACCAACGGAAGTGATGCCGATGCCCTGATCCATTCAGGAAAGTCAGCGTCTGCAACATCACATTTTTTATAAACCGGCTTTCCCGTAAGAACATCTGTGCAAACAACGTGAAATTCCATTGGATTTTCATTAAATGCCTCATTATCAAAAAGGTCAAGCTTTTCAGGAAGCTCATGATAACAAAAATCCGCTCCGAAAAGATTCCCTGTAAAAATAAGCGACCTGAGACTACAGTATCTTTTGTCGTTACAATATTTAATGTTATATCTTGCTGCTCTGCCTATCTGTCCCGACTTATAGTTACAGCCGAATGCCGCACCGGCAGAAACACCAACAGCACCGTCAAACTCAATGCCGTTTTCCATCATTACATCTGTGACTCCGGTGGTGAAAAGACCACGCATAGCACCACCCTCTAAAATCAGTCCTGTTTTCATATTACGCTACCTCGTATAAAATATGTACCTACAATCAGTATAACATATTTTTCTGTTTTTTTCAAATAAATAACGTTATAAAAATTTGCCAATAGCATCTTTATAACTGCAACTGTATTTTATATTAATATCAGCTCAATTATAAATACAGCTCCGCATGAAAGTGCGGCAACCTGCAAAAGTCCCTTTTCAAAATACGAAAGTATAACCGCAGTTATAAAACCAACCGTAGCAGATACATAGCTTGTGGTTGAATAAAAAATTGCAGGTATTGTCATTACACTTAAAACTGTGTACGGTATGTAGTATAGAAAAGACAAAACAAATTTATTCTTAATCTTCTTTTTTATAAGAACGAGAGGTATCATTCTTATTAAATACGTAATTCCCGCCATTACAAGAAGGTAAATCCAAAAGCTATATTCTCTCATCATCCGTCGCCTCCTTATTTTCAACCGGCATTACTGCTGCAAAAATCAAGCTTGCTAAAGCCGCACATATTATAACTGTAAATCCTGATGGGATTTCATTAAGCATCGGCACATACTTAAATACGCAGCTTAGTATAACAGCTGTAAGAACACACATCGCTGTTTGCCTGCTTTTCTTGACCTGCGGAATTACTATTGCTACAAACATTCCGTATATTGCAATTCCAAGTGCCGAAACAACAGATGCCGGAAGAATATTTCCCGCCCCTGCACCAAGAAGAGTTCCCATACTCCAACCGATATACGGCATAAGAATAAGTCCATACATATAATTTCTTCCGACAAGTGACGCCTTAGCTGATGCCACCGCAAAAACCTCATCCGTATTTACGAACGAAATTATAAATCTGTCAAACAGCTTTATACTTCTGCCAAGCTTCTGTGACAGCGAAATAGACATAAGTGCATAACGCAGGTTTATAATCAGCTGCGAAACCGCAAGCTCTATTAATGTTCCGCCTGAAACAATAATCGGCACGCCTGCAAGCTGACCTGCAGATGTCACATTTGTCATTGAAATTAAAAGTGCCTCCAATATGTTTAATCCATTTTCTGTCGCAAAAATGCCAAAGGCAAATGCAACAGACAAATATCCCAGACATATCGGCAATCCGTCTTTAATACCTTTTGTAAAACTGTTATGTTCCTTCATTTTTCCTTTTCCTTGTAAAAGCTCCCGAAAATTAAATAGGTATTTATCGGAAAGCTTTCTTATCTCCTGTTCGTAATCAGCAGAGGTATTCTCATAAGCATAAATCCTCTTCATAGCCTTTTTCGATACCTTTGTTGTTTATTAGGAGTATTATACCACCAATAATACAAAAAAACAATGTTTCCTGAAAAGAAACATTGTTTTTTTATCATTTACTTCGTAACCGTTACAGTTTTTGTATCCTGATCCCAGTTAACATCACAGCCATAGCTTTCTGATACTGCGCTTAAGGATACCAATGTGCGGTCATTTACAATCTGTGCCGGTACATCAATTTCCCTTATTTCACCATTCACAGTTATATCCTTATTGCCAATCTGCATAGTGGCTGTGCTATCTCCAAGCTGCGAAATTACAGTCTTTGTATCATTATCCCATTGAACTTCGGCTCCTAATGCCTCAAAGATAGCTCTTATCGGCACCATTGTTCTGCCTTCGATTATAACCGGAGGGACGTCAGATTTAATCCTTTCACCATTTACATAAACCTTAATTTCATCACTATCTTCTGAGAAATCAAGAAGTGGCATCATTACAAACAAATTAACATCCTTACTCATACCGATACCGCTGCCATATTCCATCCAACCACGTCTGCCGCTACCGTCATTATCGTTTATAAGTGCGGAGAAACCTAAAACGTTGCCTTTTTCCGGAACGAAATCATAACCGAACAAGTCTGACCACCTGAACTTCAATTCATATGTAAGATCATCACCATTTCTTACACAAGCCATATCAAAACCTTCGCCTATTTCAATTTCACCTTTCTGAGTATTACCGGCTTGGCTTCTGAATCTGTATGCAGTAGGCTTATCGTCAATAAATGCTATGCCTATTTCTTCATAATCAGCTCCTGCTGTGCCGTTAACCAAGGCATTCTCGGTATCATGATAAAGACCGAACTGCACACTGTCACCATTCCACAGATTTGAAGCAACTGCATCAGGTGATAAAATCTCGTCAGTTACAACTGCATATAGATAAAAATACTCTTCATCCCAAAGAATTGAAAAATCACTTGACAAATCGCGGTCGCCTTTCCAATCTTCAATCATGACAATTCTTGAAGCATCGTCACAGGTCATTACAATACCGTTATTCCATACTTCCTCATCGATTATGCCGTCAATCTTCACTTCACCATCAGCATATCCCGCATAAGCAAGACCCTTAAATCCTGACTCAAAGGAATAGCTTTTGCCGTTATCTGCGATAATATCATACCTGAACACGACATCAATACCACCGGCATCAAATTCAGGACATTCAAACTCGTAAACCGCTGAGCTTGCACCATCAACATTAATGCTGATAGGTTCTGCTTTTGCAAATGCTTCAGGATATGTGAACTTGATTTTACCGGTAAGCTTTTCACCGGTAAGCAGGTTATTTATCTTTATACGACCATTCCATTTTGTTATATCCGTTGTATCAGGCATATATGTGTCCATAGATGAATCTACAGGGCAGGCATATTCGCAAATTTTATAATCTGCTTTTCCCTCCGCAATATCCAAAAGAAGCTGAGGCACATAGAATCTATTATTTATCATCAATGTAACCTGACCTTCAAGGTCTGCAACCTCATTGTTAACATAAGCATATGACACATTATCCTGAACAGATATTGGATAGTCGTTAAAAGTGAACAGTCCAAGCTCCCTACTGTATGTACCCATATCGGTAACATCAACAAACAGTTCTTTGGTAATATCCTCAAGGCTCACACCTATAATATCTGCAAGATATGGAGCAATAACAGTATTATCCACTACATTTTCTTCAAAAGCCTTTTCCTGCCCTATATCCTTGCCTGAAATACCCTCAGGATACTTTTGTCCTTCCGGAACATACATAAACATTCCGCCATGTCTTGCGGTATGGTCTGTTGATTCCCATGTAACATCTGTAGGTTCAACGCCTTTTTTAAGCTCGCTCACAGCATTTTCGAGGTTTTCCGGAAGATTCATACCACCTGTATCGTGGTCGGGCACTATAACAACAAGTGTGTCATCCCTACCCTCTGCGTACTTTAGAGCTACTTTACACGCCTCATCAAAAGCAAGGAATTCGCCGACCATACCTTGTGCAAAATTAGCATGACCGCCTCCGTCAACCTTACTTCCTTCCACCATAAGGAAGAATCCGTTTTCATTCCCGTCATCAAGTGCAGTAATTGCTGCCTTAGTCATTTCTGCAAGATTCGGAGTTTTATCGCTATATTCAATATCATAAGGGAATGCACCTGATACAAGATTACCCCATATTTTATCTCCAGGCTGAACCTCATTTAGTTCATCGCGAGTATTGATTATGTCATAGCCGCGGATTTCTGCCTCCATAATATCTCCCCATTTTGCAGCTCCAAAGCCCCCGCCAAGAACAACATCAATGCCTTGATTTACAATTTGTTCAGACATAGGCGGATAATTTCCACGATCCTTTTCGTGTGCAGAAAATGACGCAGGAGTTGCATTTGTCCACTCGTATGTTGTAACCATTCCGACGTTTTTACCAACATATTGAGCAGCTTCTAAAATATTGGCATGAGGAAGCTTATCAGGATCAATACCTACATATCCGTTTTTTGTCTTATATCCTGATGAAAGTGCCGTTCCTGCAGCCGCTGAATCGGTTACATCCGAATTAGCACTATGAGTTGTAATAGCACCTACAAGGTACTGTTTTATATACATTTCCTCTTTTTCGGTAATAGTTGAATTAGGATAAACCTCCCTATCCCAACCTCCTGCCTGCTTCAGGGCATCCGAAAGATAAAACGGACTCATTCCGCCTCCGTCAGGTATCATATAAATAATATTCTTAATATCTACCGATGAAGGCTCTGCTGCTAATGCAGGACTGATAAAGCTCACTGACATCATAAGGCTTACAATACCTGCTACAATTTTCTTTTTCATATTAACCACCACTTTCCATATATTTTTTTGCTGAATTTAATATACCATATATTTCTTTATCTTTCAATATTTAATATCGGCACTTTGTGCAAAAAAAACAGGACTGCCGCACCTTTTTTAGTGAAACAGCCCCATTTACATTTTTACGCTACTTTTTGCGAATGTTTAATACTTTCCAACATTAAAAGTAAATATATCCTTCGCCTGGAACAAAAATATGGTATGCCTGCTTAGGATTAATTTTTTGAAGCTCATCCACAAAATGTGCAGGGTTAACACAGTTTACATCATATAAATCGAAATGTGTAGGAACTATCAGCTTTGCTCCTATATTTTTAGCCATAATTATAGCCTCACGGCTATCAAAGCATCCTATTATATCCAAAACATTTGTTCTGTAATAATCTCTGCCGTTTATAGGGACAATCAGCACATCACATCCCATTATGCTTTCTTCCAGTCCGTCATAGGGACAGCCGTCTCCGCCATGATAAATAGATGTCTTGCCAAGATTAAATTTGAAGCCAATTTCAAGAAAATCTCCGTTTTCGTCCATATGGAATTCTTCATGGGCAGCCTTTATCGCCGTAACACTCATATCATTATCAAGAACCAATGTTTCATCGGCATGCATACCGCATATTCTTGCTTTGTCAATACCATAGCCTGCAATTGTATCAACTATTGCATTTGATACATAAAATTTTGCTTTGCTGTTAATTTTTGAAATCACAGAAAGTGTGTCAGGGTCTGCATGGTCAAAATGTGAATGAGTGCAAAATACATAATCTATAAAATCAAGCTCGTTTGCCTGTATCGGTGCATCATAACGCCTTACCCACTTAACATTCTCGCTTGAACAATTTCTGTCAACATAATCAGAAAGATATGCGTCTATCATTATGTACTTTTCTCTGTATTTTATGATATATCCAACCTGACCGATATAAAATAACCCTACTTGATTTGGCAAAATCTCCGTACTAATTATCTTTTCTTTCATAAAACATTTCTCCTTTTTTTAATTTCATATTGACAATTATATCACGCAGTGATATAATTGTCAATACGGAGGTGCATAATTTGAAAAAATATATTAACCAAGTAGATATGAAAAAGGCTAACACTGCTGATATATTTTCTCTTATTCGCAAATCCGGAAGGATTACCAGGAAGGAAATAGAAGCAAAGACAGGCTTTAGCTGGGGCGCTGTTTCTACTATAACCTCCCATTTGTTAGAGGCAAATTATATCAGGGAATTCAAATGCAAGCAAGCAAAAAGTGCCGGCCGCACTCCGTCATATCTTGAAGTAAACAGCAAGGATCATTTTGTTCTCGGAGTTGATATAAATATTTCAGGCTTTAAATCTGTACTTATCAACCTGAAAAATGAAGTTATCGGAAATAATTTTTATAAGACAGCTTACTCTGATAAAAATTCACTTCTCAGTGAAATCATAAGCTTTATAAAGGAATCAATCAGCCTTGCTGACAACAAAAATATTATAGGTATCGGCATTGCAATGCAAGGACAGGTAGATGCTAAAAACGGAATATCCATAAGTATTCCCCATTGCAAGGATTGGTCAAATGTCCCTCTGGCTTATATTATCAGTAAGGAATTTAATGTGCCTGCATTTATTGAGCACGACCCGAACTGTATCCTATACGCTATTTCAACCGATCAAATTTACAGGGATGCAATTCTTTTAAGGGTTGATAAAGGTATTGGTATGTCGGTTTTACTTAGCGGCAAAATATTTGATAAACCGGGTATGTTTGAAATCGGCCATACTATTGCAGTTCCTAATGGTATGCTCTGCAGCTGCGGAAAACAGGGTTGTCTTGAGGCGTATGCATCTATGAGCGGAATGTCGGCTCTTTCAGGATGCAGGTTTGACGAGTTGGTCAAAAAGGCCAGAGATGGTGATAAAGAAAGTTTAAGTATATTTTATGATATGGCTAATCACCTTGCAGTTGCGGTCTTAAATGCATCTCACATGCTCTGCATATCAAAAATTGTTTTATGCGGTGAAATATGGCAATATAAGGATTTGTTTTATGATACTTTTTTAAATCGTTTAAAAGAAAATGACAGTAAAAGCTCTTTAGATGTTTCTTTTATAGACATTGAAAACGCTGCAACAGGTGCAGCACTTATTGCGATTGAACATTCAATAAAATATATGAATTTAAGAAAGGAAGATGAATGATGAAAGGTGTAGTAATCAAAAAACCACACGAAATTTGCATTGAAGAACTTGAAGTTCCTACCCCTCCTCCGGGCTTTGCAAGAATTAAAGTTAAAGCTGCCGCTATATGCGCAACGGACTTAGAGGTTGTTGAAGGAAACATTCCTGCAAACTATCCATTAGTTCCCGGTCACGAATGGAGCGGTATAGTTGATGCCGTAGGAAGTGAGGAGGATGCTCACTGGGTAGGCAAAAATGTCATTGGAAGCTCTGATGTTGTATGCTTAAAATGTGATGCCTGCCGAAGCGGAAACTGGCGTTACTGCGAAAGCTTTGAGGAAATTGGTTTTAAAAGAAATGGTGCATATGCTGAGTATATGCTTGCACCAGTATATGGTCTGTGCGAAAAGCCGGACTGTGTTCCTTTTGAGAATGCTGCGCTTTGCGAACCATTAGGCGTTGCTCTGGGAACACTGAAAAAGGCTCGTGTAAAAGCAGGGCAAACCCTCTTAATTATAGGTGCAGGTTCTATAGGTCTTTGTATATTGGCAGCCGCTAAGGTAATGGGGCTTAAAAAGATTGTAGTATGTGCACGCTCAAATGATGGCCTTAAAATTGCAAAGGAAATGGGGGCATATGCAACTGTTGCAACAAAAGAACAGGATCTTGAAGAAGAGATGCTAAAGCTTCATCCTGAGGGTACTGACTTGGTTATCGACGCAACCGGCGCGGAGGAATGTATTCAAAAAAGTCTCAGAATACTTAAAAGAGGCGGAACACTTGCCCTTGCTGGCTACGGAAAGGGCAAAATGATGAATATAAGAATTGACGATATTCATATTAAAAATCTTAAGGTAATCGGTGCAGGAAATAACTGGAATATGCACAAGAAAGCACTTTCTCTTATGGAAGACGGCAGTGTTGACCTTTCTTGCTTTATTACAGAAAGAATTAAGCTGGAGGATTTTGAAACAGGTCTTCTTCATGCAAAAACACGGCCTGCAGGCTTTGTTAAGGCGGTATTTGTAAATGAGTAAAAGTATTCTTGGAATCGACCTTGGAACCTCCTCTGTTAAGTTAGTACTTTGGCACCCTGACGGTCAAATCCAAAAAGCAAAAGCATCGTATAGCGAAAAGACACCTACAGGCTGGATGAATGCGATAAAAGAGGCAGCCAGAGAATTTGATACATCAAATATTTCGGCAATAGGCCTTTCCTCTCAGGTTGGAACATACATCATAAACAACAAGGACGTAATAAGCTGGGATAGCGGCATCGGGAACGAAGAACTTAAATACATAAAAAATCGTTTTCCCGCTGAAAAATTTATTGAGGAAATTGCAATGCCTCACCCCGATATATTATCATACCCTATTCCAAGGTTGATGTATATAAAAAAGCATTACGAGCATATAGAGAGCATTTGTCAACCAAAGGACTATATTTTAAAAGAGCTGACAGGAAGGTGCGTAACCGACAAATACTCCTTCCGCGGACTTGTTCATACGCAAAAGGGTGCATATAGTAATTTCTTTTTAAAAGAAATCGGAATATCCGGTGATGTTCTTCCTCCTGTTGTTTCACCTGATACTATGGTAGGATTAACCACCAAGATGTGCGAGAAAAACATCGGCATCCCCGAAGGTATACCTGTATTTGCGGGGCTTAATGACTTCTTTTCTTCGGTCATCGGAATGGGTGCAGAAAATATCGGAGATATGTTTGACATCACAGGCACAAGCGAACATTTAGGGCTTATATGCGATGATTTGAACTGCAATACAAAGATGGTTTCGGGTGTATACTTTGACAAATATATTCACTATGGTGTTACCGCCTCCAGCGGTGCTTCCCTTGATTTCGGGATAAAAAATTTCGGGCTTGATGATATAAATATAGGTGAATGCTTAAATAACAAGCCACCAATATTTACCCCCTACTTAAACGGAGAGCGCGCCCCTGTTTTTGACAGTAATGCCAGGGGTACATTTTTCGGAATAAGCTCAGCCTGCACAAAACAGGATATGGCATATTCAATTCTTGAGGGTATTGTGTTCAGCCTGTATCACATATACGAAAGTATGGGCTTCCCGAAATACAACAAGCTTATCATCAGTGGCGGGGCATCAAGAAATCAAGCCTTAAACAGCTTAAAAGCCGAAATGTTTGATACAGCGGTTTCTACGTTAAAGGAAAATGATACCTCGGCTCTCGGTGCAGTCAAGGTTGCAGCAAATGCTATGGGAATTGAAACCGGTGATAATTTTAACAGAGTTGTGAATCAAATTTCCCCGAGCGGAGATTTCAGAGCTACTCTTTTAAAACGCTACGATATATATAAAAATATATACACATCGCTCAAAGAGCAATACATTAAATTTTCAAATTTATAAAAAGAAAGGATTTGGTAAAATGAGTTGTGTGATTTTTGGAGCAGGAAAAATTGCAAGAGGTTTTATAGGGCATTTATTGTATTTAAGCAATATTGACTTTGTGTTTGTGGAAAAATTTGATCCTCTTGTAGATTTGATTAATGAAAGAAAAGAATATACAGTGAATATCTTAGGTGCCAGCGAAAAGAATTGTATTGTAAAAAACGTAAGTGCACTTGGATTTTCGCAAAAAGAAGAAATAGCAGAGGCCATTGCAAATGCAGATGCTGTGTTTAATGCAGTCGGAGGAAAAAATCTTGCAGAAATCATTCCATTTTTAA
>JAZNIV010000116.1:0-5165 GCA_045577675.1 Clostridia bacterium | reverse complement strand
GGAGTTGCAATTGACCTGAGCAGAAATACTTTAGATATGATTAAAAGAGCTAAAGAAACAGGTCTTAAGGCTTATATCTTTGTTAATGAATACGAAAATACAGAATGTGCATATCTTGAAAATATCGGTGGAAGATTTTCTAAAAGGCCGGGAACTGCACGCACCGTTTCGGTAGAGTGCCTTGATAAGCTTGTTGCAGAGCTTGAAGAAATAAATGCTTCTGTAGACGGATTTATTCTTCCTCTACCGGAATTTTCAGGACTTATTTATGTCGGTGAGCCGGAATATGAGCTTACAAATGAACAGCTTTTAGAGCTTTTTGTTGATGAAGCTATGATAAGTCCGGTAAGGTCATGGTACTACGGAAATGTAGAAACTGTAATTTTAAATGACTATTTTCTTCCAATTGTAAAGTGGGCAAGCGAAAAAGGCAAGGATATATCCTTTAATATAGGAAAGCCTGAAATTCAGTACGACCTTTCAGGAAATATGATAAATCCGTTCCGTATGCAGGAAAAGGGAATATCGGTTGCCGCATTCACGGGAAATGCTGAAACAGATGCACTTCTTTGCTCACTTAAAGACTCGGTGGCAATTTCTCGGGATTTAAATATGCCGAAAAATGAAACGTCAGACATACTTTTGATAAAGCCATCAAGAGGTATAATGGAAAGATATGTGTACCGCAAAAGGAAGAGTGCTGTGCGACAGGAAACACCTGCTGTTTTAGCAGCTGCGGAAGGAAGATTTTATGAGGATATGTTGCGTGAGAAGGGCTTTGCCTTTGACGTGACAGATGAATTTGAGCTTGAGAAATTTGCAAGCTCCAAAAAAGGGAAGCTGTATTTAAACGGAAAACGGTATTCGCAGGTTTTGATTTGTGATAGCTGCAGCTTTTCAGATGACGGCATAAAGATATTAAAAAGTGCATTAAGGAAAGGTGTTTGCATAAATAACGAGGCTCTTACCGATGTGCTTATGGGCGAGCTTTTTGAGGAGGTATAACGATGGGCGAAATTGTGAGACTGCAAAAATATATAGCGATGTGCGGTGTGGCATCAAGACGTGGTGCAGAACAGCTTATTACAGACGGAAAGGTCACTGTAAACGGCGAAAAGGTAACTGAGCAGGGAGTCAAGGTGGAAGTCGGAGCGGACAGCGTGAAGGTTAACGGAAAACCGATAAAGCCGAGCGGAAAACTGTATTATATTATGCTTAATAAACCGGTTGGTTATGTTTCGACCGTAAAGGACCAGTTTGAGCGGCCGACGGTTATTGACCTCATGGGGAATGAAATAAACGAGCGTATTTTTCCTGTCGGCAGACTTGATTATGATACAGAGGGGCTACTTCTATTAACCAATGACGGCGATTTTACCTATAAGGTAACACATCCAAAGCATAATATTGAAAAAACTTATATAGCTGTCTTAAAGGGCGGAATAAGTATAAAAGGTCTTGCACAACTGCGAGGCGGAGTGCGGCTTGACGACGGATTTATGACCTCTCCTGCAAAGGTGGAAATGTTAGATGCCGTTGACGGGCACACAACAATCAAGATTACAATTCATGAGGGTAAAAACCGTCAGGTAAGGCGGATGTTTGAGGCGGTCGGCTCGAAGGTTAAGGAACTTCAAAGAATAAGTATCGGCACAGTCAGTCTCGGAAATCTTCCGCTTGGAAGATGGCGTCACCTTACTTCACATGAGGTCAGCTACCTTAAAAATCTGTAGAAAAATATAAAAGTAAACAAATATTTCAAGTACACATCCCAAAATGTGTACTTTTTTTAATAAAATAGTGAAAAATTTGTCAAAGTACTTGCAAAATGGCACAATTTATTGTAAAATGTAAAATGAGGTAAATTTGAAAAAAATATAATAATTTTGCCTGATAGCAAGAATTGTTGAAGGGAGGATGTTGTTTATGACAGAGGTAGCAAATGCTGCACTTGAAGCAGCAAAGGTGGCGGAATTATCAAATGCGATGGTTGTGGGCTTAGGTCTTGGAACCGTATTTGTAGGTCTTATAAGCCTTATTGTAATATGCTATATTATGAGTGCTGTATGCCGTATGTTTAAAAAGGAAGAAAAGGCAGCAGCCGCAGCACCTGTAGTAAGTGCACCGGCAGTAAACCAGCCGATTTTAAACAAGCAGGAAATTATAGCTGCTTGCAGTGCTGTTATAGCGGAAGAGCTTGGTACAGAAGCAAACAATATCAAAGTAGTATCATTTAAAAGAGTATAACTCGCGGTGTGCGGTTAAGAAAAGAAAGGAAGGACAAAAAAATGAAAAAGTATAAAGTAAACGTAAACGGAACAAGCTATGAAATTGAAATTGAGTTAATGAGCGAAACAGAAGCAAGTGCTGCAAAAGCTTCAGCACCGGCTGCTGCTCCTGCTGCTGCACCGGCACCGGCTGCTGCAGGCGAAGGCGAAAAAATCTCAAGCCCGATGCCGGGAACAATTCTTGATGTTAAGGTAAATGTAGGAGATACAGTTAAAAAAGGTCAGGTTCTTATGATTTTAGAGGCTATGAAGATGGAAAACGAAATCATGGCAGGTGCTGACGGTCAGGTTACATCAGTTGGCGTTACAAAGGGTGCTTCTGTTCAGACAGGCGACCTCCTTTGCACAATTAAATAATCGGGGGATTAAAAAATGGAAACAATAATGAATTTTATTCACCAGACAGGCTTTTATATGCTGTCGCTTGATGATAACTGGAAAACAGTTCTGATGGTGCTCATTGCATGTGTGCTTTTGTATCTGGCGATTGTTAAGAAATTTGAGCCGCTTCTACTTCTGCCTATCGCATTCGGTATGCTGCTCACCAACCTTATCGGTGCAGAGGTTTATCACGAGGCACTGTTTGCAGGCGGTCATGTTCACTGGGATTTATTCGGCGGTGCTGCAAATGAAGCAGGACAGGTTATAACTCCCGGACTTATAGACATACTGTACTTAGGAGTTAAGCTTGGTATTTATCCATGTCTTATCTTCGTAGGCGTTGGTGCAATGACAGACTTCGGTCCTTTAATTGCAAATCCTAAAAGCCTTCTTTTAGGTGCTGCTGCACAGCTTGGAATATTTGTTACATTCTTAGGTGTAAGAGAGCTGTTCCCGCTTATTCCGAATGTAGACGGATTATTAAACGGAACAATTATTGAAAAGCTTGCTGCGTCTGTAGGTATTATCGGCGGTGCGGACGGCCCTACTGCAATCTACGTAACGTCAAAGCTTGCACCAAGCTTTTTAGGACCAATCGCAGTTGCAGCATATTCATATATGGCACTTGTGCCGGTAATTCAGCCTCCTATTATGAAGGCACTTACAACAAAGAAGGAAAGACAGATTGTTATGACAGCACTTCGTCCTGTTTCAAAGACAGAGAAGATTATATTCCCGATTGTTGTTACAATATTTGTTGCATGGCTTGTTCCTTCAGCTGCTCCGCTTGTAGGCTGCTTAATGCTTGGTAACCTGTTAACAGAGTCAGGTGTTTGTGACAGACTTTCAAAGACAGTTCAGAACGAGCTTATGAATATTGTTACAGTATTCTTAGGACTTTCGGTTGGTGCAACCGCAACAGCTGAAACATTTATGTCACCGCTTACACTTTGTATTATTGCAATGGGAGTTGTAGCATTTGGAATGGGTACAGCCGGCGGTGTGCTTCTTGCTAAGTTTATGAACCTGTTCTTAAAGAACAAAATCAATCCGCTTATTGGTAGTGCCGGCGTATCAGCAGTTCCTATGGCTGCCCGTGTTTCTCAGAAGGTAGGACAGGCAGAAAACCCGAAGAACTTCCTTTTGATGCACGCGATGGGACCGAACGTTGCAGGTGTTATCGGCTCGGCAATTGCAGCAGGAGTAATGCTTGCATTGTTCCAGTAAGATTGATTTTCAGAAAGGATAACTGCTATGAGTAAATTATATATAACAGATACAATTCTTCGTGATGCTCACCAGTCTCAGGCTGCTACAAGAATGAAAACAGAGGATATGATTCCTGCCTGCAAAATTCTTGACAGTATTGGCTATTGGTCCTTAGAGTGCTGGGGCGGTGCAACATTCGATGCTTGTATGAGATTTTTGAATGAGGACCCGTGGGAAAGACTGAGAACCTTAAAGGCAAATATGCCGAATACAAAGCTACAAATGCTTTTCCGTGGTCAGAATATTTTGGGTTATAAGCACTATGCAGACGATGTTGTTGAACAGTTCTGCAAAAAATCAATTGAAAACGGTATTGATGTTGTAAGAGTTTTCGATGCATTAAATGACCCGAGAAACTTAGAGGCTGCAATAAAGTTTGTTAAGGAATACGGCGGACACTGTGAGGCTGCAATCAGCTATACAGTAAGCCCTGTTCATAATATTGACTACTTTGTAAAGCTTTCCGAAACTCTTGAAAAGATGGGTGCAGATTCAATCTGTATCAAGGATATGGCAAACCTTCTTCTGCCGTATGATGCATATGAGCTTGTTAAAAAGCTCAAGGAAAACATAAGTGTGCCGATTCACCTGCACACACATAACACAGCAGGTACAGGCGATATGACAAACCTTATGGCGGCTCAGGCCGGTGTTGACATTGTTGACTGTGCATTATCACCGCTTGCAAACGGTACTGCAAACCCGTCAACAGAGGCGATGGTTGCAACAATGCAGGGAACAGAGCGTGATACAGGTCTTGACCTTAATGTTTTAGGTGATGTTGCGGCTCACTTCCGTACCGTTGCTGACAAGATGAAGGCAGAAGGCACACTCGACCCCAAGGTACTCAATGTTGATACTAAAACCCTTATTTATCAGGTTCCCGGCGGTATGCTTTCCAACCTTCTTTCTCAATTGAAGCAGCAGGGTGCGGAAGACAAATACTATGAAGTACTTGCAGAGATTCCCCGCGTTCGTAAGGACTGCGGCTATCCTCCCCTTGTAACCCCCACAAGCCAGATTGTTGGTACTCAAGCAGTTCTTAACGTGCTTGCAGGCGAACGTTACAAGATGGTTCCCAAGGAGTCTAAGGGTCTTCTCCGTGGCGAATACGGTAGACTTCCTGCCGAAGTTAACGAAGACGTTCGCAAAAAGGCTATCGGCGATGAACAGGTTATCACCTGCCGTCCTGCTGATTTATTAGAACCCGAACTTAAAAAGTACGCT
>JAZNIV010000115.1:0-13944 GCA_045577675.1 Clostridia bacterium | reverse complement strand
TTCCTGGGGCGTTATCCCGGTACTCAGCGAGCGGTTTGATTCGACAGACGTTCTTTTTTACCACGCACTTCAAAAGGCAAAAGAGGTTTTAAACCTTAAAGAGGGTGACAGCATTGTTATGACCGGCGGAAGAGCCGAGGGTAAATCAGGTAACACAAACATTATTAAGGTAGAAACCGTCTGACGGCTTTCAAAACAATAAACAACAAAAACGGGACTTTTTACTTATTTTTTTCGACAAATTGACAGTATTTTTTATCAGTTATTGACCTGTTTTTTCAAATATGGTAAAATAAAAACATCTTATATTGCCGGAGGTAATGACTATGGGAGGCTTTTTTGGTGCAGTCAGCAAACGCAACGTAATTTCGGACGTATTTTTCGGTACTGACTACCATTCACATTTAGGTACACGTCGTGCAGGTATGGCGGCATATGACGAGAAAATCGGTCTGCAGCGTGAAATTCATAATATTGAAAATTCACCCTTCAGAACAAAATTTGACGGTGTTTTTGATGAAATGACAGGTAACTCTGCCATTGGTTGTATCAGCGACTACGACCCACAGCCAAAGCTTATCCGTTCTAAGCTCGGCTCTTATGCCATTTGCACAATCGGCATTATAAACAACTCGGACGAGCTTATTGAGCAGTATTTTTCTCTGTCTCACGGGCATTTTGACGCAATGACAGGCGGTGCTGTTAACTCAACCGAGCTTATCGCCGCATTAATAAACCAAAAAAGCAACTTTATCGATGGTATAAAATTTGCACAGGAATCAATTGACGGAACCGCATCGATATTAATTCTTAAAGATGACGGTAAAATCATTACAGCACGTGACCGCTTAGGACGTATACCTGTTATGATAGGAAAATGTGAGGACGGCTACTGCGTTACCTTTGAATCCTTCGCCGCACAAAAACTCGGGTATGAAATAGAAAAGGAATTGGGTCCTGCAGAAATTGTTGAAGTCACAAAGGACGGCATCACACAGCTTGCAGAGCCGGGAAAGGAAATGCGTATATGCTCCTTCCTCTGGACATACTACGGCTACCCTACGTCAACCTATGAAGGGGTTAATGTTGAGGTTATGCGTTGCAAAAACGGCGAAATTATGGCCCGTGATGACAAGGCCTCTAAAAATGCCGAGGACATTGACTATGTAAGCGGTGTGCCGGATTCCGGAACTCCGCACGCAATCGGCTACGCAAACGGTAGCGGCGTGCCTTTCGCCCGTCCGTTTATCAAGTACACTCCTACCTGGGCAAGAAGCTTTACACCAACTCATCAGGACGACAGAAATAAAATTGCTAAAATGAAGCAAATTCCTATCCACGATTTGATTAAGGATAAAAACCTGCTGTTCGTGGACGATTCAATAGTACGTGGAACGCAGCTTAAAGGCACTGTTGATTTCCTTTACAATAACGGTGCAAGGTCCGTACATATGCGTTCTGCATGTCCGCCGATTATGTATAGCTGTAAATACTTAAACTTCTCACGTGCAACAAGCCCGATGGAGCTTATAACACGCAAAACCATTGTGGAGCTTGAAGGCGAGGAAGGGCTTAAGCATCTTGACGAATACAGCAATTCAAAAAGCGAACGTGGTAAAAATCTTAGAAATACCATATGCAAAAAGCTCAATTTCAAATCACTGGAATTCCAATCCCTTGACGGAGTTATCGAGGCAATTGGGCTTGACAAATGCAAGCTATGTACCTATTGTTGGGATGGCAAAGAATAAGCAAAGGGGATGTAAAAATAGTCTGGAGTTCAAAAAGGCGACAACATAGAACTTTTACAGGCCTGACTTTTGATTAAATTAATGTAGAGAAATCTCAAAAAACAGAGATTTCTCTATTTTTATGCCTTTTTGCTATGAATAAAACGAGCCACTCGGCGTACACGCGTACGCCATCGGGTAACCCAAGGCAAGGCCTTGGCTCGTTTTATTCATTCCAAACAATTTTTCCTATCCCCAAAAAAGGAACTGTAATTTTTTTACAGTCCCTTTTATAGTTTTATAATAACCTTTTTCTCAAATCTTCTGCAGGCTTTGGTGAAAGATAGACAGGTGCAACGTCAAATACTGTTTTGCAGCCGCTCATTCCCTCATTATTCATTCTCACCGCCGCACGTGCATACGCAACCAAAACAGATGAAGTGAATTCCGGATTAGAATCAAGCTTTAAGCTGTATTCAATAATGTGCGTATTTTCCTTATTGAGCCCTGTTTTTCCACATCTGATAACAAAGCCACCATGCGGAATACCGCTATGGTCACGCATCAATTCCTCCATAGAAATGAAGTGTACCGTTGTGTCATAATCGGCAAAATAGTTCGGCATAGTTTTAATTTCGTTTTCAATTCTTCCAAGGTCAGCACCGTCCTTTGCAACCACAAAGCACTCTCTTAAATGCTTTTGCCTTGTAGTAAGCTCAGGATTTGCTCCACTCCTTACTGCATCAAGAGCTTCGTCTACAGGAATGGTATACTGTCTTGCATCCAAAACACCATCAATTCTGCGGATTGCGTCAGAATGTCCCTGACTTACTCCCTTTCCCCAGAAGGTATAGTCCTTGCCATCAGGCAAAACCGCCTCTGCATATAACCTGTTCAGCGAGAACATTCCGGGGTCCCAGCCAACAGAAATCATGGCAATCTTTCCGGCAGCCTTAGCAGAATTATCCACCCTGTCAAAATGCTCAGGGATTTTTGCGTGAGTATCGAAGCTGTCAATAACATTAAAGCTTTTTGCAAGCTCCGGTGTCTGAACCGGCAGGTCGGTTGCACTGCCTCCACATATAATCAAAGCATCGATATTGTCCTTGTGATTTAAAATATCGTCAATATGATAAACATCAGCACCGGTAAGAGTTTCCACTTCAGACGGCTCCCTGCGTGTAAAAATGCCGTATAAGGTCATATCATTATTCTGCTTTATCGCACATTCAACGCCTCTTCCCAAATTTCCGTACCCGACAATACCAATTCTGATTCCCATTAAAATTCCTCTTTTCACAATAAAATTTCCAAATATTATTATACAAATAAAGTTCCCAAAAGTCAATATTTTAACCCATACAGCACGAAATTTTTCCCTACTGCCACATTTTCAAACAATATATCCTGTATTTTTTGTATAAAAAATGCGGCGAACCAAAAAGCTCGCCGCAGACCGTCGAAGAACAAAATTGTTCAGATGCCACTTTATTACATTCTATTCGAGCCACAAAATCATTTCAAGTAATCTCTTTACGCATATCGCAAGCTCATTTCTTGTATTTTTAACTGAAATTGTGTCTATATATTTTTGTTTTCTGTCACTTGTTGTAGAAGGCATACGGATATCATTGCCGGCTTTAACTTCGGCACTTTTTTCAGCAGTATTCCACCAATCCGTTGTCACAAGTCCGTTGTATCCCCATTCACCTCTTAAAATTCCTGTAATCAATTCTGCATTTTCGGATGCACGCACATTATTAACAATGTTATATGCCGTCATGATAAGCTTAGGGTCGCTTTCTTTAACACAAATCTCAAAACCCTTAAGATAAATCTCACGCAGTGCTCTTTCCGATAAAATGGAATTTGATTCTTTTCGATTAGTTTCTTTGTTGTTGCAGGCAAAATGCTTTGGAGTTGCTACAATTCTTTGCGACTGAATGCCTCTTACCATTGCGGCTGCCATTTTTCCTGACACAAGCGGATCCTCAGAATAGTATTCGAAGTTTCTTCCGCACAGCGGACTGCGATGGATGTTAAGGGCAGGTGTCAACCACATAGAGAGATTGTTTTCCTTAGTTTCAAGAGCACCTGCAACACCAATTCTTTCAAGAATATCAGGGTTCCATGTGCACGCAAGCATTGTTGCCACAGGGAATGCTGTTGTTCTGACTCCGGTATAGGGCTTGATTCGCACCCCTGCAGGCCCGTCCACTGTCATAGGGGCAGGAATGCCATATTCAGGCAGATTTCCCATACCATCAGTATTTGCAACTCCGGTATTCTTTTGTCCAACCAATAAGCTCAGAAGCTCATCGTCACTCAATTGTGAAATGAAGTCATCAAGAGATATTTCGCCGTTCACAACATCTATAAGCTGCTTTTTCTCAGTTCCATCCTCAGGGATTTTTATATCACATTCATACGTACAAGCAAAAGTTTTTGGAGTATACTCCTCATCAGGCACATCAATATATTCACCTGTCGCAGTTAACCTTTTACCGAGGTTTGTGGGTTTGCAATATTCCGTAAGCTTTTTGCAAATTTTATTTTCTTTAAGTTCATATTTAAACTCAATCTCTTTTGCATCACGAACACTTGTACCTACAAATATTTTATATTCGCCGGCTTCCATTACGTAAGCAGATTTTTCAACGTCGCCCCTATCGTCATAGGATGCCATATCATTGATATCAAAGCACATCATCAGCGTTTCGCTTTCGCCGGGAGCAAGCAACTTTGTTTTTCTGAAGGCACACAGTTCACGGGCAGGTTTTGTTATTTTCCCCTCGGGAGCACTGTAATAAACCTGAACGACCTCTTTACCCCAATACTCTCCGATGTTTTTAACATCTGCACTTACCAGTATATTATTGCCAACTGTATGTGCTGACGTGTTCTTGATTTCAAATTCTGTATAGGAAAGCCCATATCCAAAAGGATATACAACTCGCTCCTTCATTCCCGGAACAGTTTCAAAATATCTATATCCCACAAAAATGTCTTCGGTATATTTTACATAGTCGTCAGATTCGTGGAAGCCCTCTGATGAAGGATAATCAGCCAAAGAAATTGCACATGTGTCAACCAGCTTGCCCGATGGAGTTACTTCTCCTGTTAAGATATCAGCAACAGCAAGTCCACCTTCCATACCTCCCTGCCAGATCATAATAGCAGCTTGAATTTTATTATTATCTGCAAACCATGAAGTATCTATCATAGCACCCGTATTCAAAAGGACAATAACTTTATCAAAATTGTCACATACAGTGTTTACCATATTTTTTTCCTGAACACTAAGCTCAAAGTATGGATCTGTGCCATCTCCTCTTCTGTCCCAACCTTCGCCGGAATAGCGATTTATTGTAATGATTGCCGTATCTGTGAATTTTGCAGCAGATTTCACTAGTTCTTCAGGAATTTCCGGCTCCGTGAGTCGACCTACAGTTTCGCCCACTTTATATGCCTTTTCAACATAGCCCTTATAATAAAGTGACAACTCATCAAATACCTCTATTGTCTGTTTCGTCTTTACGCCTTCGTAAATATTTCGCACATATTCGCAATGCACGTCTCCTGAGCCTCCGCCGCCTTTAACATAGTCTATCTGTGCTTTACCAAAGATTGCAACCTTTGTTCCTTTTTTCACAGGCAAAATGCTGTCATTATTTTTCAGCAACACAGTCCCCTCACACGCAGCCTCTCTTGAAAGCTGTATATGTTTATCACACCCTGTTATTTTTGAGTTGTTGTCACCCAATGGCAGACAGGGTTGATACTTAATTCTTGCCCATTTTTCCATATTTGAAATCACTCCTTTTTCTTGATTATATCACATACAGAATCTGTTTCAAACCATAATGTCATAAAATATTCACCAAAATATGCTATTATATTGCAATTATTCGACTATTTATGTTATAATTATGTTATTAAAAGATTGAGGGGGATTATTGTGCACCCATATTTTGAAATAAAACAAAAAAAAATTTTTATATCTCATAAAAAAAGAACCTATAACTTTCCTTCGCATTTTCACAGTTATCTGGAAATAGCATTTTGCCTTTCGGGAATGCAAAATGTAAGAGTGGGAGAAAAGATTTATACATTAAAAAAGGGAGATGCTATTGCAATTTTCCCTAACACAATACATGAATATATAGAATGTGATTCATTATTAAATGAGCCCACCGAAATCGTGGCAATCATTTGCGACACCAAGTTATTAGCCGAAAACCTGCCGGATATCATCACAAAATATCCCCGTAATCCATTTATCGATGCAAGCGTGATTTCCGAAAACACAGCCCTTGCCTTTCAAAAAATCACAATGCGAATTAACGATATCGAAATGATTGGCTGGACTTATATAATACTATCTAACCTGTTGAGTGTACTTGAAATGATACCAATGGAAGGAAATTTAGAATTACCATCAAAAATTATAGCTTATATAAATGAAAATTTTAAAGAAGAGCTAGGCATCAACCATATTGCTAAAGTATTTGGGTATCACCCCTCATATATATCACATCTGTTTTGCGATAGACTAAACATTCCATTTAAAACATATCTGGGCAACATACGTTCTGAATATGCTGCTTCTCAAATACGGACAACTGACAAAAGTCTTACAGAAATAGCCTATGACTCCGGCTATAATTCTCTTAACACATTTTGCCGTTGCTTTAAAAAATATTTTTCACAAACTCCGTCGCAATACAAAAAAGCCTTCCGCAAGCGGATATAAGTAAAAAACGCAATATAGATGCAACTACGCCGAAGGCACTATCGCAAAAGGTTAGTAGTGAAACAAAGGTGTTATGAGTGCGTTTACAAGCGAATAGCCGACTTGAACGTAACCTTTTTGCGAAAAAGGAGCAGCGGAGCATAGAAAGACCGACTCAACTGTGCCGAAGGCACACTCTCGTAAAAAGGTGGTAGCGACAGCGAGCCGTTGTGAGTGCGCTACAAACGAACAGGCGAGCCGAGCGTGCCTTTTTACGAAAAAGGAGGAACAGTGAAGCAGGTGACTGATTTTTTTATATAAATAAAAAAATCGGAACAAGCGAAACTTGTTCCGACGTGGAGCTGTTGAGCGGGCTTGAACCGCCGACCTCATCCTTACCAAGGATGTACTCTGCCTACTGAGCTACAACAGCATAACAAAATAATTATAATACATACTTTTTCATTTGTCAAGCACTTTAAATAAAGTTTTCCCGAAAAATGAGGCTTGCTAAAAAGCAGCCTCATACATTTTTTTCATTGCAAAAGCATCCTCTGCCTGCGTTCCGCAGGATTCACAAATTATTGTAGGTCCCAAATCCCGTTCTGCCAGAATTTCCGCAACAAAATCAAAGTCCGGTCCAAATATATTGTCTTCAAAGGTTAAGTGTTTTTTCTCGCCGCCCTTTGTATACTCAATCTTACTGAAATGGCTGTGAAAAGTCTGCAGCCGTTCTTTTCCGAGCTTATTTTCAATGGTGTCAAAAATTACGGCAAAATCCTCCTTTGTCTTTAGTCCACCGAGAGTTCTTGCATTTAAGTGACCAAAATCAATACATGGCAGGAAGCTGTCATCAATAGCACAAAGCTCCATAACCTCGCAGAGATTTCCAAGCTGGTTGATTTTGCCCATAGTTTCAATACACAGCCGGATATTTTCAAATCCGCCAGAAATCATCTCCTGTCTTGCAAGCTTCAAGGTTTTCTTTGCATACTCTAAAGCTTCCTCTCTTGTCAGTTTCCCCAAGGCTCCGCTATGGACAACCACCCTGTCTCCGCCAAGGTAGGTAGCAAGCTGTGCAGACTGCATTATATAGTTAATGCTACTGGCACGCTTTTCCTCCTCCGGCGTTGCAAGATTAATATAATACGGCGAATGAACACTCATTATAATACCGTTTTCCTTTGCCGCAGCAGCAATTTTTCTTGCAGTTACCTCACCGCACCGCACACCGTTTCCGCACTGATATTCATATGCATCAAGCCCAAATTCACAGAGCCACTTCGGCATTTCCTCCGAAGCCTTATGCCCTGCCGCATAGAAGCTGTCACTATTTCCCGCCACACCGAAATTCGCCTTCATATTTATCCTCCAAAGCCTTTATAATTTCTCTTGCCGTTTCCGCAATTCCCTTATCCTCTGTTACACAAATTTTGACATCACAGTTATCATAATACGGCTTTCTTGTTTTAAACCGCTTAATTATTTCTTCCATTGAGCTACCTTTAATCAGCGGTCTTGTCCCGTCATCATCGCTAAGTCTTAAACGGATAATGTCCTCTGTCGGTTCAAGGTTAACAATCACGCCGTTTTCCCTTAATTTCGCGATATTTTCTGTTCTTAAAACAACTCCGCCGCCGGTGGAAATCACCATGGAATCTGCTTCTGCTACATTTTTTATAACAGATGCCTCAATGCCTCTAAAATATTCCTCGCCGCTTGCCTCAAATATCTTCGTAACCGACATACCGCACTTTTCTTCAATAATTGCATCGGTATCGGCAAAATGAAGTCCGCAAATCTCAGCAAGATATTTTCCCACCGCAGTCTTTCCGCTGCCCATATATCCGGTTAATACTATATTCATATTTTAAATACCTCTTTTAAAATTTCATCTGCAATGCTGTCCGGAACGTCAATTCCCGTAAACAGCCTGTATGCCAGAATCCCCTGAAAAATCAACATACCAAGACCGTTTAATGTTTTTGCACCCAGTTCCTTAGCACGCTTTAAAAGCAATGTTTCTGCCGGATTGTAAATCATATCTATCACGCTTGAGCCTTCATCAATTACCGAAAAATCTGAAAGAGGGCACATTTCTTTATTATCACCCATTCCGAGAGTCGTACAGTTTATCACAATATCATAATGATCCCTCGAAAGCGACGTACCTATTTCATAGCCGATACATTCTTTTATATGCTTTTTAATACGCTCAGCCTTTTCCCTTGTGCGGTTTACAACCGTTACAGACGCAGCACCCTTTTCGGCAAGATTAAGTGCAACAGGCTGTGCTGCACCTCCGGCACCTAAGATAAGTATGTGCTTATTTTGAGGTATGATACCTTCATAAAGGAGCGACATATAGAACCCTTCTGCGTCGGTGTTATAGCCATACAGCTTACCGTCCTTGTTCACAACTGTATTCACCGAGCCGTAACGTCTTGCCTCGTCCGAGATTTCATCAAGATAATTCATAATCTCGAATTTATGCGGTGCTGTTACGTTAAACCCACAAACGCCGTCATTTTTCAACTTTTCAACAGCTGCCGCCACCTCACCTGGTGCAACCTCCACAGCCTCATAATTATAAGATGCGTTCATTTTTTTCGATATGAAATTGTGCATCGCCGGCGAAAAGCTGTGTGACACCGGATAACCTATAATTGCAAGTTTTTTCATTAGCCTTTGTAATCCTTTAATACTATTTTTTCAAGTTTGCGTTTGATTCCGAAAAACGGAGTTTCCTTTGCCTCAATAGGGTCAACCATAACTGTTAATAGCCCTGCCCTTTTTCCGGCATAAACGTCGGTAAAGATTTGGTCACCTATCAAAACCGTCTCCTCTTTTTTGGCTCCAATCTTTCGCATTGCTCTTTTTATCCCAAACAAAAGCGGCTTTCCCGAATCATTAACAAAATAAGCACCAAACTCCTTTGCAAATCCTTCAACCCTTTTTTTGTGATTGTTAGACACAAATGCGTATTTTATATCTTCATCCTGTAGTCTTTTCAAAAATGCTCTTGCGTTATCATCTGCTAAAGGTGAGGTATAGCTGACAAGAGTATTATCAATGTCCAAAAGTGCATATTTAATATTATGCTTTGCAAAGAAATTCTCTTCAATATCAGAAATTGCATTATATTTAAAATCAGGATAAAATTTCTTAAACATATATTCCTCCGATTTTTTCTTTTATTTTATCACATTTTTTTAATAAAAACAACCAAAATACTATTTTTATTTTATCATCGAATATCTTTTTTAATATTTTTACATTAAGGCGGCAAAATATAAAAAAGGAGATGATTCATATGCTGAAGGAAGTAAAGGATTCGTACACAGAGCAGGTACAGATTTTAACGCAGTCAAGTATGAACGGCTTTGGCAGGCTTTTCGGCGGCCGGCTTATGAAATGGATTGACATTGTTGCGGCAGTTACCGCCAGGCGGCACAGTGAGAAGAACGTAACCACTGTTTTAGTTGACCGGCTTGAGTTTAAAAAGCCGGCAAGAGTAAACGATACCCTTGTTTTAACAGGACACATCACATATACAGGCAGAACCTCAATGGAGGTATGCGTAAACACTTATATTGAGCAGCTTGACGGAAAAAGAAGTCTTATTAACAGTGCTTTCCTTGTGATGGTGGCACTCGACAAAAATGACAGACCTGCAGAAGTTCCGGGACTTATTTTAAATACCGACGAAGAACGTGCTGAGTGGGAGGCTGCAAGACTACGGCGGCAAACAAGAAACGCATAAAAATACAGGGAACTCCGAAAAACAGAGTGTCCCTGATTTTTTACAGCATACTTATAAGATATGGCACAGCTTCCTCAAATTTGACACCGTACCAATGCTTTTCCTTATCCGGCATAGTTATTTTTATACACTCAACTGTATAGTCTGCCGCAATTTTAAGTGCTTCATAAAGGCTCTTTCCACGCATCAGGGCACCAACACATGCCGACGCAAAAATATCTCCTGTTCCATGGAATTTAGCATCTATTTTTTCATTAAAATAATATGAAAATTCTCCGGTTTCACTATCATACATAGCAAATCCAAGCTCGCTTTCGTTAAAGCTTACACCTGTTAAAACAGCTTTTTTAGCACCAAGTCCTACGAGCTTTTTAAGGATATCCTCAATATATGCCTTATCGTATCCGCCCTCTACGTAATCAATACCAAGCATAAATGATGCTTCGGTTAAATTAGGTACAATTATATCCGCTTTTGCACATAGTGTTGCCATATGGCGTGCAAATTCAGGCGTAAAGCCTGCATACAGCTTTCCGTTATCCGCCATTGCCGGATCTACAAAGGCGATTGTTTTTTCCGGCTTTGCATCAATGAACGCCTTCATCTGGTCTATTTGCTCAAACGAACCAAGATAACCGGTGTAAATTGCGTCAAATTCAATATTTTCTTCCTTCCAATGGTTAAATATCTTCGGAATATCCTCAGAGAGGTCACGGAAAGTAAAATTTTTAAATCCGCCTGTGTGAGTTGATAAAACCGCAGTTGGAAGAATTGCAGCCTCTACTCCCATCGCAGAAATGACCGGCAATGCAACCGTAAGCGAACATTTTCCAAAACAGGAAATGTCCTGAATTGTTACTACTCTTTTCATATAACTACTCCCTTTATTATCCAAATCTTATACATAGTATAAACAAAATCTGATAATATCACAATTACCAGAATGATTAAATTTTATATAACCAGTTTTTAATTTAAAGTACAAAAAAAGCTGCTCATTTGCAGCTTTTAGTGTTATGCGTCAATTTTAGCAAGCTTTAAAGCGAGCTGAGATTTCTTTCTTGCAGCATTGTTCTTGTGCAAAATTCCCTGCTTTACGCTCTGATCAAGCTTCTTTCCAGCTTCGTTGAATAAAACCTTTGCTTCATCAACATTTTTCTTTTCAACTGCATCTTCAAATTTCTTAATAGCAGTCTTAAGAGCAGTCTTATGCATCTGGTTAATCAAAGTTTTCTTCTGAATTACCAATACACGCTTTTTAGCTGATTTAATGTTAGGCATAAATGTCACCTCCGAATAGATTAATACATAATACCTAACTATTTTACCACAATCAAACAAAAAATGCAAGCATTTTTTTCATATTTTCAAAACTTTTTTTAATATCCCTTTACACCGGTCAAGGATTCGTCATTAATAATCCAGTCATTTACATCAATAATACGGTATTCTGTATCGGTATCGCGGATTACCACATTCTTAATTCCGGCATTAATGACCATTCTTTTACACATAGCACAGCAGCAGCTGTTTGCGACAATTTCACCGGTATCTGCTTCAAGCCCTACAAGATACAGGGTTGAATCTATAAGCTCATTTCGTGATGCTGAGATAATGGCATTTGCTTCTGCATGCACACTGCGGCACATCTCATACCGCTCCCCTCGCGGAATCTGCATCTCCTGCCTTATACAAAAGCCAAGGTCACTGCAGTTTTTTCTGCCTCTTGGAGCCCCAACATAGCCTGTTGAAATAATTTCATCATTCTTGACAATAATCGCACCGTAATTTCGTCTCAGGCAGGTTCCTCTTTCTGCAACCGTCTCGGCAATATCGAGATAATAGTTCTGTTTATCACGTCTTTCCATAATATGTACCCTTTCTTTATATCATTTTTTTGTAGTAATCAAGCGATTTATATGTGCGTTCACTTTTATTTAGAATATATCCTTCTGCTAAAAGCGACAACCTTTCCCTTACTTCATCTGAAACGTTAAAGGAGAAGATTTTTTTATCCTCAGCTTCAAAAATATATTTAACTGCCCTGTATAAGTCGACATCAATGTTCATATCTGCCCCTGTCCTGCAGGCGGAGCATTTTAGTCCCCCCGAGAAATCAAAGCTGCATAAATTGTTTGTATCTCCACAGCCTATACAGCTATCAAGCATCGGCTCATATCCTGCATACTGCGAAAGCTTTAATTCAAATACTGCCTTTGCAAAATCCGGCTCCAGATTTTTATAAGCAAGCACATAAAGAGTATTTAGAAGCAGACTAAGCACTAAGCTGTCGCCGTCTGCAAAAGCCTCCCTTGCAAGCTCACACAAGTATCCGGAAAGGGACAGCTTTACAATATCCTCACACACAGGATAAAAGCTGTCTATAATCTCCACCGACTCAACACGGTAAATTTCGCCGTGCTTTTTAGACAACACAAATTCACCATAGCACAAAACCTGCGTTGCCGCCTTCAGCTTACTCCTTTTTGACCGCACTCCGTAGGCACAGGCAGAAATAACCCCCATATTCTCCGCAAGAACGGTCAGCATACAGTTTGATTCACCGTAGTCTGCACGTCTTGTGACAATCCCTCTTGTTTTACAGCATTCCATTGGCTGCCCCTTTGCTTTTCGTTAGTTTCAACCGTTTTATATAAAAGATAAGCGTCAATATCGCCCGTCTCCTTAAAAGCCTTCCATGATAAATCCTTCATCTTCATAAAATTACCCCCTCAAGCTTATGTTGTTAGGTTTGGTAATTTTGAAGCTCTTTATACTGTCACTTTTTGGTTATACATCATATCCAAAATTTTTTATCATTCTGTCGGAATTTCTCCAGTCGTTTTTGATGCGTACCCAAAGCTCCAGATAAACCTTTTTATCCAGCATCTCTTCAATATCCACTCTTGCCTTTTGCCCGATTTTTTTGAGCATTTCGCCGTTTTTGCCGATTACAATGCCCTTATGACTTGCTTTCTCGCAATAAATCGTGGCATAAATTTTTGTAATTTCCTCACATTCCTGCATTTTTTCGATTTCAATTGCTATCCCGTGCGGAACCTCTTTATCCAAAAGCCACAGCATTTTTTCACGGATAATTTCTGCCGCAATCTGTTTTTCCGGCTGGTCGGTTACCGACTCCTCATCATAAAACTGCGGTCCTTCCTCCAAGAGCGACTCAATATCACTTAAAAGAATTTCTACACCGTCACCGGTTTTTGCACTAATCGGCACAATCGACGAAAATTCATGCAGGTTTGAATAATCTGCAATAATTGGAAGTAAATCCTCCTTTTTTACCAGATCAACCTTATTAAGAACAAGTATTGCCGGAACGCCGGTTTTATCAATATTTTTTGCAATTTCCTTTTCCATAGGCAGTATCGGCTTTGATGCATCTACTACGAAAATAACAACGTCCATTTCGTTCATAGATTCTTTCGCAACCTTTACCATAAACTCGCCCAGCTTGTTGTGCGGCTTATGGATTCCCGGTGTATCTGTAAATACAATCTGATAGTCCTCAGTTGTATGTATGGCAAGAATTTTATTCCTCGTCGTCTGCGGTTTATTTGAAATTATTGCAATTTTTTGACCTGCAATAGTATTTAAAAGCGTTGATTTTCCCACATTCGGCATACCGATTATTGCGGCAAAGCCGGATTTAAACTTATTTGTCATTTTTACCTCCGAATATTAAAAACAATACATCTGCAATG
>JAZNIV010000114.1:0-4148 GCA_045577675.1 Clostridia bacterium | reverse complement strand
TGCACCGGATTTTCTGCCCATTTTTTCCATAAGTCTGTCATACTGACCTCCGGAAAGGATTGCTGTCGAAATTCCGTTTATAAATCCATTAAATACAAAACCATTATAATATCCCATATGGTTAATAACCGAAAAATCTATACGTATATTATCTTTATACCCGGTTTGTGTCAATAAGGAAATAATTTCAACTAACTGCGAAAGTGCTTTGCTTTCGGGAATAAGCTCTTTTAGCGCCTTAATAACCTTATCGGGAGAACCATAGGCTGAAACGAGCCTGATAAGAGAAGTTGCATCGACATTTTCTCTATCACAGATTTCAGTAATTCCGTGCAGATTTTTTTCACTTATGCAAATTAAAATTTCACGTTCTGATTCTTTTGAAAGGTTCATTGAGGAAATAATTTCAGAAACAATTCCTAAGTGCGAAATATCAAGAACAAAGTCGTCCGAAATGCTTGCAAGGCTTTCTAATGCAAGCATAATTACCTCATAGATACTGTAGTTATCAATGTCGCCTATACATTCAAGACCTGTCTGCATAATTTCCTTAAAAGAATTTGTCCCCTTTGAAACACGGTACACATTTTCATTATAATAAACCTTTTGAACCGATTCTTCCATATCCTTTGTATTTTTAATAATCGAAAGAGTAACGTCAGGCTTTAATGCCATAAGCTTTCCGTCTGTGTCGGTAAAGGTTATAATATGGTCAGATACAAGGAAATTCTTGTTTCTCACATATAAATCATATTCCTCGAATTTACTCATTTTGTACTGCCTGTAGCCATATCGTGCATACAGCTTTCGAAGGGCAAAAACAGCACGCTCTTCGCTTTTTAAGTAGTCCGTATTCATTATTCTGCCTCCGTTTTATTGAGCTTTTCCAAGATTTTTCTATACCCGCCGTCGCCGTAAACAAGACAGCGGTTGACACGGCTTATAGTTGCTGTGCTTGCACCGGTATCCTTTGAAACGGTTTGATAGCTTTTACCTTTTGCAAGCATTTTCGCAACCTCAAGTCTCTGGGAAATATCCTGCAGCTCCTTTACTGTGCATATGTCATCAAAAAAAGCACTGCATTCTTCCTCGGTTTCCAAAAGAAGAAGGGCCTTAAAAAATTCTTTTGTAGCTTCTGAATGAAAGTCCTTCATATTAACATCACCTTTCACTTTATTACTTTACCATACTACCACAGTGTAGTGCAAAAGTCAATGGTAAAAATAAAATTTATTATATATATGTAATAATTACATAAAAAAATATAATAATAATATGATTTGTTCATTATTTTTGCTGTTGACGAAACGGAAAAAATCTGCTATAATCTACATATAGACAATTACATTGATATAAAGGGCAATATATTGTGTTTGTAATGTAATTAATATTGACAAGCCCGGTGGTTTGATGTATAATAATTAAAAACATAAGGAATTTACATAACTGACGGATTAGCGGAGTACCGCAAGGGGAATGTAAATGTAATAATGCCGACCGTCTGGGCAATTCAGTTTAGAAAACTGTATTGCCCTTTTATATTTTCAGATTGTTAAAAAATATGCAAAGGAGGAGTAGAATATGAAACACACAAATTGGACCGGATTTAAAGAGGGAGTATGGCAGGATGAAATCAATGTTCGTGATTTTATTCAGGTCAATTATAAGGAATATATCGGTGACGACAGCTTTTTATCACCTGCAACAGAGCGTACAAAAGCATTAATGGAGAAGGTTCAGGCGCTTTTTGCAGAGGAACGTAAAAAGGGCGGAGTTTTAGATGTTGATACTAAAAAGGTATCATCACTTACAACCTATGCACCGGGATATATAGATAAGGATAATGAAATTATTGTCGGAATGCAGACAGACAGCCCGCTAAAAAGAGGAGTCAATCCCTTCGGCGGAATGAGAATGGCAAAGCAGGCCTGCGAAGCATACGGATATGAGCTTGATAAAAATGTAGAAGAGGGCTTCCGTTTCCGTACAACGCATAATGACGGTGTTTTCAGAGCATATACAGACGAAATGCGTATGGCACGTAAATGCCACGTTATCACAGGACTTCCGGATGCATACGGACGAGGAAGGATTATCGGTGATTACCGCCGTGTTGCACTTTATGGTGTGGACAAGCTTATTGAGGAGAAGAAAAAGGATAAGCAGAAGCTTGCACTTGAAAACTTTAATACTGATGATGTAAGACTATCAGAGGAGCTTTTCCAGCAGATTTCATTTCTTGGTCATATGAAGGAAATGGCGAATATGTACGGCTATGATATAAGCGAGCCGGCAAAGGATGCTAAAGAGGCTATACAGTGGACATATTTTGCATATCTTGCGTCGATTAAGGAGCAGAACGGTGCAGCGATGTCTCTTGGAAGAGTAAGTACATTCTTTGATATTTACATAGAGCGTGATATAGAAAGAGGAATTTTAACAGAGGAGACTGCACAGGAGCTTATGGATGACTTTGTTATTAAGCTCAGAATTGCAAGACATTTAAGAACTCCGGAATATAACGAGCTTTTCGGTGGCGACCCGATGTGGATTACCGAGGCAGTAGGAGGAATGGGTGAGGACGGAAGAACCTTGGTTTCAAAGAACTGCTACCGCATGCTGAATACCCTCTATACTCTCGGTTCATCACCGGAGCCAAACCTTACAATTCTGTGGTCAACCGAGCTTCCTGAAAACTTTAAAAGATTCTGTGCAAAGGTATCCTGCGACACCGACTCTATTCAGTATGAAAATGATGATGTTATGAGACCGATTTATGGTGATGACTATGCCATAGCATGCTGTGTATCAGCTATGAAGGTTGGAAAACAGATGCAGTTTTTCGGTGCAAGATGCAACCTTGCAAAGCTTTTGCTTATTGCAATTAATGGTGGTTATGACACATCAAGCGGTATGCACATAGGTCCGCAGATGTCAGTTTTAAGTCAGGATAAATTGGATTTTGATACAGTTATGAAACGGTTTGAAATCTATATCAGCTGGCTTTCAAGACTGTATGTTAATACTATGAATGTTATCCACTATATGCATGATAAGTATGCATATGAAAAAACGCAAATGGCACTTCATGATACTGAGGTTGACCGTTTTATGGCGTTTGGTATTGCAGGATTGTCGGTTGTTGCCGATTCTTTAAGTGCAATTAAGTATGCAAATGTAAAGCCTGTTATGGACGAAAATGGTTTTATTACAAAATTTGAAACTACAGGAGAATTCCCGAAATTCGGAAATGATGATGACAGAGTAGATTTGATTGCAAAGGATATGGCACATAAGGTGATTTGTGAGCTTAGAAAAACACCTACCTACAGAAACGCAATTCATACATTGTCAGTGCTTACAATTACATCAAATGTTATGTATGGTAAAAACACAGCGGCAACTCCAGATGGAAGAGAAAATGGTGCTCCGTTTGCACCGGGTGCAAACCCTATGCATAATCGTGAGGAAAATGGTGCTTTAGCATCGCTTAACTCGGTTGCGAAAATCAGCTATGATGACTGCCGTGACGGTATTTCAAACACCTTCTCTATCACTCCTGAGGCACTCGGAAGAACAGAGGAGGAGCGTACTTCAAATCTTGTTTCAATTCTGGACGGGTATTTTGCAAAGAAGGCACACCATATTAATGTAAATGTTTTAAATCGTGAAACACTGATGAAGGCATATGAAAATCCTGAGGATTATCCAAACCTCACAATTCGTGTTTCCGGATATGCGGTTAATTTTAATAAGCTTTCACGTGAACAACAGCGTGAGGTTATAAGCCGTACCTTCCACGAAACGGTATGAGCGGTTTGATTAAAGGTCGGGTTCACTCTTTTCAAAGTCTTGGCACTTTGGACGGGCCCGGCGTGCGTTTTGTGGTTTTTATGCAAGGCTGCAACCTGCGTTGCAAATGCTGCCATAACCCCGATACATGGGGTATGGATGGAGGTATGGAATATACACCGTCTGAGATAGTGGAAAAGGCTGAACATTTTCGTGAATATTTTGGTCATGACGGGGGTATAACCTTGTCGGGAGGCGAACCGATATTGCAGCCGGAATTTTGTCAAGAGGTTTTCAGGCTGTGCCACAGCAAGGGTATTAATACCTGTCTTGATACCTCCGGAAGTATGTTAAAT
>JAZNIV010000113.1:0-18814 GCA_045577675.1 Clostridia bacterium | reverse complement strand
GACTTAAAGTTCGGAACCGCTGTAAAATACTGCCAAACTTTGCCTTCAAGACCGTTTTTCGCAAACTCTTCTCTAAGAATCGCATCAGATTCACGAACAGCCTCAAGCCTTTCACGGGTAATAGCACCAAGACATCTTACGCCCAAGCCCGGTCCGGGGAATGGCTGACGATAAACCATTCCTGCCGGCAACCCCAGTGCGTCACCTACGACTCTTACTTCGTCTTTATATAAAAATTTAAGTGGTTCTACAAGTTCAAACTGCAAATCCTCAGGCAAGCCTCCAACATTGTGATGTGCCTTTACCGGACCGCTTTCCAAAATGTCAGGATATATTGTACCCTGTGCCAGAAAATCAATACCTTCCTGTTTACGAGCTTCTTCCTCAAATACACGTATAAACTCTGCTCCAATTATCTTACGCTTTTCTTCCGGCTCTTCAATACCTTCAAGCTTATCAAGGAATCGGTCAACTGCGTCAACATAAACAAGGTTTGCGTCCATCTGATTGCTGAACACCTCTACAACCTGTTCCGGCTCGCCTTTTCTCAAAAGGCCGTGATTTACATGCACACATACCAGCTGCTTACCTATCGCCTTTATAAGAAGTGCTGCAACAACGGATGAATCCACACCGCCTGAAAGGGCAAGAAGTACCTTTCTATCTCCTACCTGATTACGGATTTCTGCCACCTGCTCTGCAATAAATGCATCTGCCAGCTCTTTTGTGTTGATACGCTTCATTGTTTCCGGACGTATGTTATTTCCCATTAAAACCATTCCTTTCTAAGTTACAAAATATACAATTATTATACAGCATTTTATTGTGTTTATCAATATTTTTAAAAGATTTTTATAAAAAATATTCATATTGAAACTTTCTTTACTATAAAATCCCCGTTATATTGCACAGCATAAAAAGAGCCAAACCATGATGTGGCCTCCCAATTATCAGATTTTTAGTCTGCTTTTTTGAGGTCTTTTCAAGGTCTGACTCTTTTTATTTATAATCTATTGATTATTTTGTAATAGCGTAGATAGCAACGATGTCGCCGTCAACAACCATAGCTAAAGCGTAGTTAGCATAGTTGTTCGGGTTCTCTGTAGGAACGATTGTGTTCGGTACTGAGAAGTCGAAGATGTTGCTGTTTACAGCTGTTTCGAACATATCGAAGTTTGATGGAGCCATTGCTTCAGCATCTGTTACCTGAATCTTATCAGATTCTCTTACAGAATTTGTGTCGCCTGTATCATATACGTATGCTACAGATTCGTCAGCAATACCGAAGTAGTAAACACCTCTGTCACTTGCACCGTATCCATCGATGTTCTTGTCTATAACTTTCGTAAGACCAGCGTACTGTGGTTCAGCTGCTACTGTGTAAGGAACAGCGAACTCAATACCATTTGACTTAACATCAGATACGATACCATATACTAACTGGATGTCACTGCCGTCATCAGCAAGGTTGAAGTTCCAACCTCCTGTTGAACCACCAGGTGCACTTAAACCTGCTTCATACATACTTGCAGGAACACCTGCTGCAGCGAAGTCACTGTATGTATCTGTAACCTTATCAAATACTTCGTAAAATCTCATTACAAGACCGTCATTGTCAAGTACGAAGAAGAATGCGTCACCAACAGCAAGTGTAGCTGATGGGTCGTTATTGAATTCGGGTACCTGCTCTTCACCATCGTAAAGAACTGCTACTTCGTAACATACTGTGCCATCTTCTGTTTTGCCAAGAGCAGCAGCCTTCTTAATAACTGCAAATCTTGAGGTTTCTGTGAAAAAAGTTGATACATCATCGTCTGGCTTATCCTCGTCAAAGCTTATGACTTCAAAATTTACAACCTCAAGCTCGTTTTTATTATTTATTTTCAACGTAAACTCGCCGCTTGCATATAAATAACCCGACAAATCCAAAGCAGAAACAACAGTTATAGAAGAAATTATATCACCTTCAACCGGAATACCATAATAGTTACCAATCGCATTCATACGCTTTAAGTAAAGGTCATATTCCTCCGCAGTATAAATATTACTGAAATCCAAAGGAATATATGCATTTCCAAGCATGTATTCTCCATTACTTAAAGCAGAATCGCTGTTTGGTGTTGCAATTATCATTCCATTGACGGTTACAGTAGTCGGAATATATAGTGGTTTTATTGGCTCCTCACTAATCGGCGGCAGTTCTATTCCCTCGTCCATTTCATTAACTATTGTCTGATTAACTGTGGAAAGCGGCTTCATTTCGGATATATTATTCCACATATAAGCCTTTACCACGCCGATATTTTTTTCTGTCGGCGAAACCACCAACGTTGAAAAGGTTTCGGTTTTACCCTTTGTCATTGTTCCGGCTACGGTTGTAAAGCCTATCATAGAGCCGTCTGTAGCATATGTAGCAATAACAACAACGTCCTCACCAAGACGCTCTGCCTGCTTCGTCACCTTTACATTTACCACGCATGACGTTCCCGGGTTTTGCATAACCTTGCCCGAAAGGTTTGAAAAATAAACCTCGTCAATAGTGTATGTCTTGCCTGATGCAAATGCAGTTGGAAGCAAATTCACAAGCATTATAAACGTCAGCAAAATTCCTGCAATTTTTTTCATTTGATTTCTTCCTCCTTAATATTGTTTTCCTACCATTATATACCTATTTTTACAATATGCCAATGTGTAGCACCAACCTCCTTCACCAATAATGCAACCAATTATGGTTATATTATTGGTATTATATCATAGCTTATAATTAAAGTCAATAATAAATCTTGAGGTGATACCATGTTTAAAATTGATAACGAATTTAAAAATGCAAATGTACCGCGTACTGTACGCTTTACTGAAAAGCTGTTTGAGCGACTAAACAATTATGCAGCAGAAAATGATGTTTCCTTCAATTATCTTGTTCTCCAGTGCTGTAAATACGCGCTCGACAATGCAGAGGAAGAAAATAGCTGACATTAAAAAAAACGGCAAAATTGCCGTTTTTTCTATTTGATTTCCTTTAAAACATCTTCATTTCGGCTGATGTCAATAGAAAATTCATTTTTCCAATCCTCTATCTGCTTATCAATACGTTCCTCGACAATCATATTTGAGACATTATCGGAAACGTCCTCAAATTCAATCGGAAGTCTTTTTATAATATGATAACCAAAATCAGATTCACAAAATGCAATTTCACCAAATCCAACCGAATCGGTTGCCTGTTCAAACTCCGGAACCATTTCTCCCGAGCCGAAAACATATCCGTCCGGTGCAGTTTGAAGTCCCGGATCCTCGGAATATTCATTCATCAGGCTATCAAAATCCGCTCCTGATTTCACCTGTGCCAAAATATCCTCTGCCTGTTTTTTTGCATTTGTCCTATCTTCCTCAGAAAGCGGCTGACGTGTTGTTTCATCAACTGTCATAATCAGAATGTGCTTTGCTTTTCTGATTTCTGTTTCTACTTCAGCCCTGTTATCCTCAAAATAGCTGCGTCCTTCTTCCTCCGAAACAGGCGACTCAGAACTTATTTTACTGCCTATCTTATTAAAATATGCAGTTGACTTACACATCATTTCAATAAACTTATCAGAGATATTATTCTCCTTTAAAAATGACTTATATGCAGTATCTCCGCCATAGCTGGCAACAATCTGAGCTTTAGTCGTACTTACCTGCTTTTTCTCCTCGTCTGTCAGAGTAAGACCGGCAGCCTCTGCAGCCTCAATATAAAGAGTGTTTTCCACAGCAATATCAAGAGCACGCTGTTTTGCAACGTCAATAGCCTTTTTCCCTTCGATTTCCTGAGTTTCCCAATCCTCGTCTGTTTTTAGTTCGGTTCCTTTCATCTGACTTTTTATTGATGAAAGATAGAACTCAAACTCACCCTTTGTGATTTTTGTATCCCCTACTGTTGCCACAGGCTTTTCTCCGCAGGAGGTCAGCAGCAACATGGCAAGCAGCATAAATATAATCTTTTTCATATGCTACACCTCATCTCTTGTACTTATTATACATCATTTTGCCGCTGTATGCAATTCATTTAGTTGTTGTAATAAAAACTTAATATTAGCAAGCAGTTTCTTACCTTCCTCTATCTTATAGCGTATAGTCGGCTTTGAAAGTGCTCCGATAACAATGTTTTTAGGATAGTTTTCCACTATAAACTGAACATACTCAGGAAGAAGTCCGCCGTCTGCAAACTCAAACACCACAAATCCGCCCTTCTGTGACACATCACAAATACCTATATTATTGGCAAGAGATTTAATCAGTGCAATTTCCAGAAGATTTTGTGCGGCACGCGGAAGGTCACCGAAACGGTCAATAAGCTCGTCGGTTATTTCAGATGCATCGTCCTCATTTTCCACAGCCGCAATACGTTTATAGGTATCAATACGGACATTATTGCTTTTAATATACCTTTCCGGAATATATGCGTCCACATTAATATCCACAGTAGTTAAAGGCTCCTCGCCGGAAGAAATACCCTGTACCTCTTTAACGCTTTCCGCAAGAATTTTGCAATACATATCATATCCCACAGAATCAATATGTCCGTGCTGCTCTCTACCCAAAATATCACCGGCACCCCTTATTTCAAGGTCACGCATGGCAATTTTAAAGCCCGAACCAAACTCTGTAAATTCACGAATGGCACTGAGTCTTTTTTCAGCAGTTTCAGAAAGCAGTCCGTCACGCTTGTATGTCAGATAACAATAGGCACTTCTTGTACTTCTTCCTACTCTTCCTCTTAGCTGATAAAGCTGTGAAAGCCCCATTTTATCTGCATTTTCAATGATAATCGTGTTGGCATTGGGAATATCAAGTCCGGTTTCAATGATAGTCGTGCAAACGAGAATATCGGTTTTGCCGTTCACCATGTCATACATAATATCCTCAAGCTCATCCTCGTTCATTTTTCCGTGACCGACAGCTACATTCGCATCAGGAAGCTGCGATTTTATCCACTCTGCCACACGGTATATACCCTGAACACGGTTATAAAGATAAAACACCTGTCCCCCACGCGAAATTTCCTTCTTCATTGCATCAACAAGTACATCAGGATTATGCTCAAGAACATATGTCGCAACCGGATAACGGTTTTCAGGCGGTGTTTCCAAAAGGCTCATATCACGTACCGAGACCATTGCCATATGAAGTGTTCTCGGAATTGGCGTTGCTGTCATAGAAAGCACATCAACATTTTTCTTTAGCTCTTTTAAACGTTCCTTATGTGCAACACCGAACCGCTGTTCTTCGTCTATTATCAAAAGTCCCAAATCCTTAAATTCAAGGTCTTTTTGCAGTATTCTGTGCGTTCCGATTATTATATCTATCTCACCTGTTTTAAGCTGTTTTAGTATTTTCTTTTGCTCACCTGCTGTTCTAAAACGTGACAGCATTTCTACCTTTACCGGAAAATCTGCCATTCGTTTTGTAAAGGTTTCATATTGCTGCATCGCAAGAATTGTTGTAGGGCAAAGATATGCCACCTGCTTTGAGTCGGTGGCAGCTTTAAATGCGGCACGAAGAGCAACCTCAGTTTTTCCGTAACCTACATCGCCGCAAAGCAGTCTGTCCATCGGCTTTTCACTTTCCATATCGTGCTTCACTTCCTCAATAGAGCGAAGCTGGTCCTCGGTTTCCTGATACATAAAGGTATCCTCAAAATCCCTCTGCCACGGCGTATCGGAAGGAAACGCATGACCCCTTGTATGCTCTCTTTCGGCATAAAGTGCCACAAGCTGCTTCGCCATATCCCCCGTTGCTACGCGCACCTTCTGCTTGGTTTTATTCCACTCACTGCCGCCAAGCTTATTAAGACGCATCGTTTTTTCTGTACCGCCGGAATACTTATAGAGCATATCAAGCTGGTCGACAGGTACATATAGGCTATCAGTTCCGCGGTAAGCAATATGCAGGTAATCCTTTGTAATTCCTGCAACCTCCATTTTCTTAATACCCTTATATTCGCCGATTCCGTGCGACCGATGCACAACATAATCGCCTACACTGATATCGGTGTAGGATTTAAGCCGTTTAGTGTTTTCCATCCTACGGCGTGATTTTTTCCGCACAGCATCAAAAATTTCGCGGTCGGAAATAAGAATAAAGTTAAGCTCGGGATATTCAAAGCCCTTGCCTGCATCACCACGTACAATAACTATTTCACCCTTTTCAAATTCAGGGTTTTCGTGAATATACCGGCATTTAATACCCTTGTCGCAGAGTGTTCCTGCAAGGTTTTCACCTCTTGAACGATTCTGTGCAAGCACAACTACCGTCGAGCCTGTTTTTTGTCGTTCTTTTAAGTCGTCGTAAAGATAATCCACCTTTCCATGCAGGGAAACGGTTGTTTTGGTTGTAAAATTAAATATTGATTTATATGTGTAATTGATAGCAGAATGAGTTAAGGAATTTACCGAAATAAGCGGCAGCTCCTGAAGTCTTGCTGCTAAATCGGTATATTTTGCCCACAGGTTAGTGCTATCCGGAATAATAAGCGATTTTGCCGACAAGTCCTCAAGTATTTCACTCTGTTCCCACTCAAAGGTTTTTGCCCGCTCGGCAATTCGCTTTGGCTCAAGCAGAAATACCCTTGAATCCTTGTCAAAATATTCAATCACTGTCGGTATTTCATCAAAAATTAGTCCGAGGTATTTGTAAATTGAACTTAGCTCTCCGTTTTCTGAGAGTATCTCAATATCCGCCTCGATATTTTCTATAAGCTTTGTCTGGTCGGATTTTTTGCGTTTTAATTTTTTTACAGCATCTTCAAGTTTTTCCAGAAGTTCGTCTTTTCCACAGTCAATCAGCTCTCGGCATGGAATCAGAGTACATTCGGTAAGAGCATCTATAGAACGCTGCGTCATAGCGTCAAATTCACGGATTGAGTCAATTTGTGTATCAAAAAACTCCACACGCACAGGGTTTTCCCACTGCGGCGAAAACACATCTAAAATACCGCCACGCATAGCGAACTGCCCTTTACCCGAAACCTCATCCTCACGTATATATCCCATTTTAACCAGCTTTTCCGAAAGCTCGTCAAGGTCATAGTCCTCGTCCCAAGACAGGTTTATAGTAGAATCAATCAGCCTTTCAAAAGGCAAGGTGACCTGCAAAGCTGCCTCCAAAGATGCAACCACAATCCCGCCTTTTTCTGACACAATATTATGAAGTGCCTCAAGACGTGCATGCTCTGCGTGGCGATTCTGAGCATCTATATTGAAAAACACATACTCCTTTTGGGGAAATAGAAAGACATCATTACAATAAAGCTCAAGGTCAGAAGCAAGCTGTTTTGCTTCCATATCGCTGTATGTTATTACAAGCGTTTTTTTATCCTCTGCTGTCTGGAAGATAAACTGCGGCATTGCAGACTGAACTACACCTGCCACCGACACAGGTGTCTGCCCCTTTTTTATTGCAGCACAAAAGTCGGAATACTCTTTATATTCCGACAACAGATTTTTAAAATTCATCCTTTTCTCCATTTCACAGCACCGTCCGGGCTACCCGTTATATTTATTCATTGCACTATCTATATTGTTTTTAATAATTTCTTCAACAGCCTTTTTCGCACGGATTATCGCTTCCTCCAAAACAGGAATTTCCTCTTTTGAAAAACGTGACAAAACAAAGTCTGCAAGGTCTTGATGCTCACGAAGAGCGGAATTTACTCCAAGACGTATTCTTGGGAAGGCATCTGAGTTAAGCTGATAGATTATCGATTTTAAACCGTTATGTCCGCCTGCCGAGCCGCTTTTTCTTATTCGCACCTTTCCCGAATCAAGGTAAATATCATCATTTATTACAATAATATTTTCTACCGGAATCTTGAAAAAAGACGCAAAATCCCTGACACTTTCACCTGATAAATTCATATAGGTCTGGGGCTTTAATAAAAGCACCTTTTCGCCGCCTATATTAACCTCGCCGTAAAGCCCCTTGAATTTCAGTTTTTTTACACTAACACCATACTCGTCGGCAATATAGTCTATGACATGAAATCCTATATTATGACGTGTCATATCATACTGCGTTCCCGGGTTTCCCAAGCCTGCAACCAAATACATTTTAATCTCTCTTATCCTTCCAGTTTTCCTTATTTACCTGTCTTGCTCTTGCAATAGCAAGTGCTTTTTCAGGCACTTCATCGGTAATCGTTGATCCGGCGGCAGTATACGCACCGTCCTTTACCGTAACAGGTGCAACGAGGTTTGTGTTGCAGCCGATAAAGCAGTCGTCACCGATTTTGCAGCGGTGCTTGTTCTTGCCGTCATAGTTAACGGTAACCGTACCGCAGCCGAAGTTGACACGCTTTCCAACATCACTGTCACCTACATAGGTCAGGTGTGCAATCTTTGTACCCTCGTCAATAACTGCATTTTTTACCTCAACAAAATCGCCCACCTTAACATCATCTGCAATTTTACTGCCCGGTCTTATATATGCAAAAGGACCTGCCAAAACGTCATTTCCAAGCTCTGCATCAACACTTACAACCGACAAAAGCTCACAGCCATTACCTACCTTGGTATTTATCAGCTTACAGCCCATGCCAACTATGCAATTTTCACCAATTTCGGTTTCACCCTGAAGCATTACGTTCTGCTCAACAACAGTGCCTTTTCCGATTTTTACACCTTCTTCAACATAGCAGGAAGCCGGATTTATAAATAGTACACCATTTTCTTCAAGACTCTTAATTGTCCGGGCATTTTTTTCAAGATTTTCCTTTGCTCTTTCATAGGTCATTTCGGTTAATGTTCTCTTTGCCATAATCATTTCCTTCCTTTCACATAATCAATATCACTCTCAATTTGCTTAATCAGCTCGTCAATTTTTTCAAATTTTATATCATCACGAATTTTTTCAATGAATTCAACAGTAATTCCCTCGCCGTACAAATCTCCGTTATAGTCAATAATATGTGCTTCTACAGTTCTTCTTTCAGCATCAAAGGTGGGGTTTTTACCAACATTGATAACAGCATCAATCTCCATAACCTTGCCGTAGTAAACTCCATCAAGCGGCAGCAGCTTTTCATAGTCGTAATCAACATTCGCCGTAGGAAAGCCCATTTTTCTGCCGTTTTGCAATCCTTTTATAACCTTTCCCGAAACACTGTAATTATATCCCAAAAGGCTGTTTGCTGTTTTTATATCACCGCATTTAATCAGCTCACGTATTTTTGTACTCTTAACCGGCTCATCATCAATCGTAACAGGCTCAATTATTTCTGCACCTATTCCAAGCTCACCGCATAAGCGTAAAAGCTCATCAGTATCGCCTGCGGCTTTACGTCCGAACCGGTAGTCATAGCCTGCAACAACAGCACTAACACGCAGCGTATTCTTTAAAAATTTTGCAAATTCCTCCGGTGTTCTTTTGGAAAATTTTTCACAGAAGGTCGCAATCACAACATAATCCGCTCCGGCAGCCTCAAGCCTTCGCAGCTTTTCTGCAAGTGTTGTCAGCAAATATCCTCCCTTGATATTTCTGTCAAATATCAAAGCTCCCCATTTTCCGTGCTTTTTTGCAGTCTCAAATAATGCCCTATGCCCGATATGCACTCCGTCAAAATCACCGAGGCATATCGCGGTACCCGAAACATCTCCCTCATCTCCTGCAAAGAAAACAGCCATAGCTTCGCTTTCCTCTAAATACCACAAATACTCCTTGCTGTCACCGCAATGAATGAGTTTGCCGCTATTTGTGCTTATATCCTTTTCACGATAAGAATAAATATCCATTTAATCAGCTCCAAAATGCTTTTTCCAGTACCAGCTCTCCGTTTATATACTTAGAAATACATAAAAATATATTGTTTTCGTCATACAATCGGTAAAAAGCACCTTCCGTCAGGTTTTTACGACGTATTCGTACACCATTTTTTGCTTTTGCAGACAAAAAAGCGTCAAGCTTGACCTTCGGGCAGCCTTTAAACAGCTCATCAACCGGAATTACAGCACTTTCTAAGCTTCCGTTTTCCTTCATTTCAAGCAGCTTTTCCTGAGTATAGCTTTGTGCCAGAGTAAAATCGGCACTTTTCGTACGCACAAGCGTGTTCATATACGCACCGCAGCCCAGCTTCATTCCGATATCCTCGCAAAGTGTGCGGATATATGTTCCTTTTGAGCAGGAAACCTCAATAGTAACAGTCAGCTTTTCCATATCAATTTCGAGGATATTAATATTAAATATCTTCACTTTTCGCTTTTCACGCTCAATGGTTATACCTTTTCTTGCAAGCTCATAAAGCTTTTTTCCGTCCTTTTTTATTGCAGAAAACATAGGCGGAATCTGCTCGATTTCGCCTATAAAACTTTTTACTGTTTTTTCAATTTCTGCTTCTGTTACCAAAACAGGCTGTTCGGTAAGAATTTCACCCGATGCGTCCTGTGTATCTGTTGTCATACCAAGCACAAGCTGCGCTTGGTATGCTTTATCAGATGCAGTAAGCATATCTGCAGCCTTTGTTGCCTTCCCGATACAAACCGGCAGTACACCGGTTGCGTCCGGGTCCAAGGTTCCTGTATGCCCTACCTTTTTGATGCCGAAAAGCCTTCGGGTAAAGCTCACCATATCATGAGAGGTTCGCCCGAGTGGCTTATCTATTATAATTACGCCGTCCATAGCTTAACCCAACTGTGCCTTTATAATACCCTCAGCCGCCGAAAGTGCTTCGTCAATCTTTCCTTCATCCTTGCCGCCGCCCTGTGCCATATCCGGCTTTCCGCCGCCTGAGCCGCCGGCTAATGCTGTGATTTCCTTAATCACCTTGCCTGCATGAACACCTTTTGCTACAGCATCTTTAGTTGCTGTTGCTAAAAATGCAATCTTACCGTCTGTAAAGGATGCCAAAACCGCAATTCCGCAGCCAAGCTTATCCTTTAAGTTGTCGCCGAGTGTTCGTAAATCTCCTGCAGCTAAACCGTCTACACGTGCAGCCGCAACAAAGACACCATTAATTTCGACCTTATTCTTTAAAACATCGTCAAGCTTACCTGATGCCATCTTTGCATTCATAGCTTCTAATTTCTTCTTTAAATCCTTAGCCTCCGCTGCAAGCTGCTCTGCCTTCATATCAATTTCGCTTACATTGTTTGCCTTTAATGCGATTGCTGTTTTTTCAATAAGTGCATCCTTTTTAGCGATGTATTCCAGAACTCCCTCGCCTGTTACAGCCTCAATTCGTCTTGTACCTGCTGCAACACCTGATTCTGAAATCAGCTTGAAAAGTCCTACATTTGCAGTGTTTGTAAGGTGAGTACCGCCGCAGAACTCAACCGAGTAGTCACCCATAGAAACAACTCTTACCACATCGCCGTATTTTTCGCCGAACTGTGCTTCTGCACCCAGCTTCTTAGCCTCTTCAATAGGCAGCTGTTGAACCTTTACCGGAAGTGCCGCAAGCACCGCCTCGTTAACCTTCTTTTCAGCAAGTGCAAGCTCCTCACGGGTCATAGCCTCAAAGTGCGAGAAGTCAAAACGCAGATGCTTTGAATTAACTTCTGAGCCTGCCTGTGCAACATGGTCACCCAGAACCTCCTTTAATGCCTTATGCAGAAGATGCGTAGCACTGTGGTTTCTTTCAACAGCCATTCTGTTCTTTTTGCAAACTGAAAGTGTTACCTTATCTCCTGCTGCAAAGCTGCCCTTTGTAACCTCACAGATATGCATATAAACGCCGTTTCCGTTTTTCTTTGTGTCGAGAACCTTTGCTTCTGCTCCATCCTTTGTGATTATACCGATATCGCCTGCCTGACCGCCCATTTCTGCATAGAACGGAGTTTTATTTGTAACAATAATTCCATTTTGACCAATCGAGATTTCAGCCGAAATTTCGCCCTCTGCAGCAATTCCAACTATCTCTGATTCTATAGTAAGTGTTTCGTAACCAACAAATTCGGTAGCCTCGGCATCCTCAAAGGTATAGCTGTCGTTATCCTCCCAGCTTGAGCCGTCCTTTCTTGCGTTTCTTGCAGTTTCCTTCTGGATTTTAAGCTCCTTATCATATCCTTCTCTGTCAACTGAAATTCCTGCCTCAGCACAAATCTCCACAGTCAGGTCAATCGGGAAGCCGTAGGTATCGTTAAGCTTGAAGGACTTCTCGCCTGACAGCACTGTTTCGCCATTTGCCTTGATTTCTGCAATATAGTCGTTAAGAATTGTAAGACCGTTATCAATAGTCTTTGCAAATCTTTCCTCTTCAATTCTGATAATTTTCTTGATGTATTCTCTTTTTTCTGCAAGCTCCGGATAGCCCTGCTTTGACTCATCAATAACAGTGTCTGCAACACCATACAAAAATTCGCCTTTGATGTTAAGGAGCTTTCCATGACGTGCCGCACGGCGGAGAAGACGACGAAGAACGTAGCCTCTTCCTTCGTTTGACGGAATAACACCGTCTGAAACCATCATAACTGTACTTCTTATGTGGTCGGTAATAACACGGAGAGATACGTCGGTTTTTGCATCCCTTTTGTATTCAACACCTGCAATTTTTGAGATGTGATTCATTATATTTCTTACAGTGTCAACCTCGAAAAGGTTTTCAACACCCTGCATAATTGCAGCCAGGCGTTCAAGTCCCATACCTGTGTCGATATTCGGGTTTGCAAGGCGGTTATAGTTTCCGTCCTCGTCCTTATCAAACTGGGTAAACACAAGGTTCCAGACCTCCATAAAGCGGTCACAGTCACAGCCTAATTTGCAGTCAGGTCCGCAGGAATATTCCTCGCCGCGGTCAACGTGAATTTCAGAACATGGTCCGCAAGGGCCTGTGCCATGCTCCCAGAAGTTATCGGCCTTACCCATTTTTACAACACGATCAGGATTTACACCGATTTCGTTAATCCAGATGTCCCTTGCCTCGTCGTCCTCCTCGTAAACCGTAATCCACAGCTTATCTTCAGGGATTCCCATAACCTTTGTCAAAAACTCCCATCCCCATGAAATAGCCTCGTGCTTAAAGTAGTCGCCAAAGGAGAAGTTTCCGAGCATTTCAAAAAATGTACCGTGACGTGCAGTTTTTCCAACACACTCAATATCAGGTGTTCTTATACATTTCTGACAGGTTGTAACCCTCTTTTTCGGTGGAATTTCTGCACCTGTAAACCACTTTTTCATAGGTGCCATACCTGAGTTAATTAAAAGCAGGCTGGCATCATTTTTCGGAACAAGTGAAAAGCTTCCCAGTCTTAAACAGCCTTTTGATTCAAAAAAGCTTAAAAATTTCTCTCTTATTTCGTTTACTCCGTATTTTTCCATTGTTTTATAACCTTTCTGTATTTTCTTTATGTAACTTCACATAACTATGCCATTTTATCCTATTTATTATATAAAAAAATTACCTCCATGTCAATATTTATAATTGCAAAAGCCGTAAAAATATGATAAAATTAGTAAAAAGGAGAATTGTTTTATGACTGATATAATTATAATTGCCGTTATCCTTGTTTTGTGCGTCCTCGCCGCAAGGTCGGTGATAAAAAGAAAAGGTACCTGCAGCTGCTGTAGTGATTCTTGCAAAAACTGCAAAAAGGGTATGTAGAAAAGACGGTGTAAAAATTTGTTTCTTACACCGTCTTTCTTATTTATTACAGCCTAATTTTCTATTCGAAAAATATTTTCTTATGTATATAAGAACAAATATTCCCAAAATCGGAAATATCGATGCTGTGAGCATACCAACCTTCATGCCAATCTGCTCGCTTGTCAGACATAGCATAGCTCCAAGCCTTCCTGCCCAGCCGCTTGCCGAAACGTTGTCCACCACCATGCCGAGCATTTGAGGCGCAATGCTTCCGCCGAAGTCGCCCCCTGCCGCCATTAATGCATATGCCTTAACTCCGGGGTTTGGATAATTTTCCTCCATCATAATCAAGGTGCCGGGCCAGAGCATAGATGTGCAAAAACCGGTTGACACGCACGCAAGCATTGAAACAACAACATTTTGAGATAACCCTGCAACCAGATAACAGGCTGCCGCACCAATCATACCTAAAAGCAGCACTCTTGAAATATTTTTACCACATTTTGCATACCATGTTCTTCCAACTCCCAAAAGCACCGCAAAGGCTGCCATACCAAGAATATCTCCCATAGCCTTTGGAACCTTTAGTGCATTTTCCATATATCCCGAAATCCAGTTTGTCATAGTATTTTCCGCACAGCTTCCGAGAAAAATACAAGCTGCACACAGAAGTATACCTTTTCCTTGCCTTTCTGCCGCATTTGACGGACTATGTGATATATTCATTTCCGGCATAGGCGAAATGCAGAACAACACACCTGATATAACCGGCAGTATTGCAAAAAATATCGCCAAATACATCCAGTTAAAGTTCCCGAACAGCTTAAAATACACAGAGCTTATCAATACAACAATCAGCACTCCCCATGCATACAGTGAATGTAAAAGGCTCATATCCCGTTCAGGAGTTTCCGACGGAATAGCTGCAACTAACGGGCTCAGAAGTACCTCCCCAAGACCTGCTGCTACCGAAAAGACTATTGTACCTATCACAAGTCCTGAATATGCATGGTCCGGTGCTATCATCGGAGTGACAGCATAAATTAACAGTCCTAACGCAGTTAAAAACGGCATAGTTCTGATTGTTTTATGAATATTAAAATATTTCGTAAAAAAGCTGAAAATCAAATCTATAGACAGCTGTGTGCAAAAGTTAATCAGCACCAAGGTACCCAAAAGTGTATAGGAAATTCCATACATTTCACGAAAGGTCACAAAAAGCATAGGCGGCAGACTGAATGCCGACGCAGATGCAATAAATGTGTAAAAACAAGTATATTTGGTTCTTTTGAACTTATTCGCTGTCATAATAAATCCTCCCGGTTATTACGGTTTACAGCTGCCGCAGGGCTTATAGCCTTCGGCAATCGCCTCATCACGAGTTCCCGTAAAATCCTTACGGTTCTTTTCTTTCATAGTTTCTACCGAAGAGCAGCCCGGCAGATGGAATTTTTTTGAGCTTATATTTAACACATAGCTTGTCGATGTATTTTGTGAGCTTTCTGCTTCTTGCACCTCTTCCGCCAAAGTATAGCTTTCGTCCAGGACACTTGTTCCGTCCGCATAATTAATTATAACCCCCGGCTGACGGTTTGGAACATACACATTAAAGGAAATTCCTTCGCCCGAATCCTCAACTGAGTATGCCTCCATCTTAACGCCGCTTGCGACAAGGTTATTGCCTTCAAAAACCGGCGTCACACGATACATAACATGGTTTCCCGTCTCCTTTACATAATCTGCCACCATATTTTCAAAGGGCTGCATACCCTGCACATTAAAATACCTTGTTCCGGTAATCAGGTTTTCTTCGTTGGCATTCTCGCCTGTGAGCTGAAAAGCAATCAGATGACACCTGTTGTATAGATATTTTCCGTCCACTATATCATATTTCACCGTTTTCCAGCCAGACGGCTTAACCCCGCCTATACTCCCTCTCTCTTCCGTAGGCATAATGTCAGCACCTATACAGGCTGTTGCCACACCGCATCTGCCAAGACGGTCAAGGTCTGAGTATCTTTCGTATGATACGAAGGAGATTTCCTCCTCCGAAAACTCCGGCACATTTTCATTAACTAGAGTATAATCCGCATTTTCCGAAACTGTATATGCTTTGGTTATTTCATATTGCTCTACACTCACGCAGCCCAAAAGCGACAGTGCAAGGGCAACAAAAAGTACCGATAATGCTTTTAATTTAAATTTACCCATTTCAAGCTCCCCTCATCAGCATCATTGCTGCAGTAAGAATAATCAAAAATCCAAAATTGAATACAGAAAACATTCCTATATAGTATGCTGTTTTTCCCGGGTTGTGCTTAACATACTCCCTGAAGGTAATAAGGCTTGCCAGCGATGCTATGAGTGTTCCCACACCGCCGATATTTACCCCGACAAGTAACTCGGCATAATTTCCTGTAAACTGCGACAAAAGTATCGCCGACGGAACATTGCTTATAAACTGACAGCAAAGCTCGGAAAACAGCAATGTATTTTTACCCAAAAGCCCCATTAACACCTCTCGAACCGCATCAATCCGTGCCATATTTCCCGCAAAAATGAAGAAGAAAACAAAAGTTAAAAGCAGTGGATAGTCCACCATTTTAAGGGCGGCCTTGTCCATAACAAAAAGTACAGTCGGTATTATTAAAAGCCCTATCCAATATGGTATTCCCCTGAACACAATTGCGATTGCCAAAGCAAACAGCAGCATATAAATTACGGTTTTTTTCGGCTTGAGCGCAATTTTCTCATCGCTGATATACAGCCGCTCCGGTTTAATAAACATACAGCAAATCGTAATTATCGCAACCGAAAGCAGAAAAGGCAATACCATTATAGACAAAAACTCGCTGTTTGGGATATTGAATTTTGAATAGAGATATAAATTCTGCGGATTGCCAAATGGTGTAAGCATACCGCCCAGATTAGCGGCAATATTCTGCATAATAAAGGTAAATGCCATATACTTTTCCTTATGTGCAGTGGTTAGCACAAAATACCCAAGCGGCAGGAATGTTAAAAGTGCCATATCATTTGCAATCAGCATAGAACCGGTAAATGTTATGTATACCAACGCAAGAATACACATTCTCGCATTCTTAAATTTCTGCACAACCTTTCTTGCAAGCATATAGAAAAAATTGATATTTTTAAGGGCACATACAACAGCAAGCACACAAAAAAGACAGGTTAAGGTTTTAAAGTCAAAGTAACCTATATATGCCCTGTCCACAGGCACAATTATGCTCGTTAAAAGTGCCGCAAAAAAAGCAATCACCATAACGACATTTCTTCTCGCAAAATCTTTTATGTAAAGGACCATTTTCAAAATCCCTCTTCTTCTATAAATTTCCGTAAATCAGTATATCACATTACACCGAATTTAACAAGCAAAAAAACTCCCATAAAAACAGATTTTACTGGAGCAAATATTATACATTTTATTCATTTCGTATGAAACCCCCACAAAGAGGTCATTTAATATTTGCACGCGAGGCTTTTACTAAAAACTCTTATTTTAAAATTATAGCCTACTACTTAAATCCTTTTACCATCGGCACATAAAACAAAATTTTCCGTAAATACTATGGAAAAGGAGTTTTACCATGAATCTTATATTACTTTCAGTGCGGCTCTTCCTGTACGGGTGGTTCTGTGATTTTTGCACCAACGCCTGCACCGGTCTTGCCGAAAAGAACATCAAGAACAATAAACCTTTAAATAAAAAATTGCTCACGTTCATGAGCAATTTATCTAATAACAGCCTTATTAAGTGGCAGATAATTGAAAAACGTTTTATCCGTCTTTCTCTTGAGCAGCGGCATGTTTTGTAATAATAACCTCCCAAACTCTGTTCTGCTCAGCCTTTGTAACGACAATGGTAAGATTTTTAAACTCAAAATTCTCACCTTTTTGAGGTATCCTTCCGAGGACTTCGGTAACCCAACCGCTTACGGTAGTGCTTTCAATTTCCTCGTCCTCCTCCATATCGAAAATCTCAAACATTTTATCAACAGACGCATTTCCGCTTACCTTGTACCGGTTAGCTGACAGCTTACAGAAATCTTCACGCACCATATCATGCTCGTCCCAGATTTCACCGACAAGCTCTTCCAAAATATCCTCAAGGCTTATAACACCTACCGTACCGCCGTATTCGTCGGTAACAACGGCAAGGTGTGATTTTTTATGCTTTAAAAGAGACATAACCTTTGAAATTTTCATATTCTCCAGAACAAACACCGCCGGAGATATGATTTTCTTAATATCATCGCTGTAATGGAAATCCTTTTCGTTGATAATTCCCACGATGTTGTCAATAGTATCACGATATACAGGAAGCCTTGAAAATCCGCTTTTTTTGAATGCCTCACGGACAGTTTGGCGGTCATCCTCTATATCTACCGCAACGACATCTACTCTCGGGGTTAAAATATCCGAAACATCAAGGTCGTAAAACTCAATTGCACTGATTAACAGATGTCCTTCATCCTCGTTAATTCCGCCGTCATTTTTTGCTTCCTCTACCATAGTAAGAAGCTCACGGTCAGTGATAGAGCTATCGCCTTTTACGTTAAAAACCTTCTTTACCGCTGTTTTAAGAAGTGAAAAGATAAAGTTTACCGGTGTTAAAATTGTTAAAAAGAGCGATATCAAAGGTGTTGAAAACATTGCAAATGCCTCAGGTGCCTCCTTTGCCATGCTTTTAGGTAATATCTCGCCGAAGGTAAGCACTACAATTGTCATTACAACTGTGGAAAGTGCAACACCGTTCTGCGGAAAGTATAACACAAACAGTGCCGTTGCCAAAGAAGTAGACAGGATATTTACAATATTATTCCCTATCAAAATAGTGGATAGCAGCTTGTCGTACTTTTCGCACATCACAAGTGCCTTTTCGGCACGCTTATTCCCTTTTTGAGCCTTGTTTTTAAGCTTTATTCTGTTGAGTGAAGAAAATGCTGTTTCGGTGGCAGAGAAATATGCCGAAAACATAATCAATACCACCAGAAACAGAATACTTCGTGATGCATCTTCCATTTTTATTTACCTGCTAAATACTCGTTTAAATCATTTACCAGCTTGTCAACATCTGCACCATGCACCATGCAAGCCATCTCTAAGCTTTCGCCGCTTGCTGACGGGCAGCCAAGACAGTGCATTCCGATATTTAAAAGAAATTCTGCACAGCCCGGGTCAAGGTCTAAAACCTCTCTGATTATCATATCCTTAGTTACTTGTTTCATTTTCTGTTTCTCC
>JAZNIV010000112.1:0-2317 GCA_045577675.1 Clostridia bacterium | reverse complement strand
AGGGTTCAAAAACAGCTTGAAAGATTTGCAAAGGAAAAGGACAATGAATAATGAAGAAAGAGTAGGTGTTAGAGATGGCGTTGAGCAGGGTGGAAAGGCACATAAAGGCGATGAACGATATAGCGAAATGCAAATCAAAAGAGAGGTCGAAGCAATTCCGAATAGAGGTACTGACCGATTATATAGAGAAGCCGATGGAAGGAATGACGGAAGAGGATATTCAAATATTTCGAGAAGAACTTCAAAAAGTGAGAAAAGAACCATAAGTGGCTTGTTGCTAATATCCTACATCATCTTACAGTAAGTTTTACTTCCCAATATTATATTTAGTATTTGGGTTAAAATTTAATTGTTTTTTTCTTGACGAACTTCTAAAAATATGATATATTAAATAAGTTGTTATTTTGACAGGTATTCGGTTAAATACAGGATACATATTTAGAACTTAAGATGACTATTGTATTTTGAAGGGAAGCGAAAAAATGAGTACATTATTATCAATTTCAGTAGCACTTTTGGTGGGGCTAATGATGACGAGGGCGTTTAAGCCTTTAAAGCTGCCGTCAGTTACTGCCTACCTGATTGCAGGTGTTTTAATCGGGCCATACTGCATAGGCAGGCTGGGAATTGACGGGCTTGGTTTTACTACAAGTGAAGCTGTAGGAAAGCTGTCGCTGATTTCAGAGGTGGCACTTGGATTTATTGCCTTTTCTATCGGAAGTGAATTCAGGCTGTCAGAGCTTAAGAAAACGGGAAAGCAGGCGACTGTAATCGGAATTTTTCAGGCACTTGTAGCAACACTTTTTGTAGATTTAGCACTTTTTGCAGCACACCTTATCATACCGGATAAGCTGTCGGTTGCACAGGCGATTACACTTGGTGCTATTGCTACGGCTACGGCACCTGCTGCAACCTTAATGGTTGTGCGTCAGTATAAGGCGAAGGGCCCGCTTACAAATCTTCTTTTGCCGATTGTTGCACTTGATGACGCTGTTGGTTTAATTGTATTTGCGGCATCCTTTGGAGTTGCAAAAACATTGGTTACAGGCTCAATAGATATGATTTCGGTGATTGTAAATCCACTTGCAGAAATTGCTTTCTCCTTGATATTAGGTGCAATTATGGGCTGGGTTTTGACGCAGCTTGAAAAGCTGTTTAATTCAAATACAAACCGTCTTAATATGACAATAACCTTTGTTCTGTTAACGGTGGCACTTTCTATGACGGAATTTTCTATAGGCCCTGTTCATATAAGCTTTTCATCACTTTTAGTTTGTATGATGCTGGGAACAGTGTTCTGCAACATCTGTCCGCTCTCGCATGACCTTATGGAAAAAGCGGATAAATGGACATCTCCTCTTTTCGCACTGTTCTTTGTAATCAGTGGTGCGGAGCTGGAGCTTGGAGTGTTCGGTGACGCGGCGATTATTGTTATAGGAATTGTATATATTCTGTTCCGTTCGCTGGGTAAATACGTTGGTTCGTATACAAGTGCAAAGGCAACAAAATGCTCGCCTGAGATTTGCAAATATTTAGGTATCACCCTTCTGCCGCAGGCAGGCGTAGCACTCGGAATGTGCGCAACAGCTATGCAGCTTGGAGAAGAGGGAAATCTTATCAGAAATATAACCTTATTTGCAGTGCTTGTTTATGAGCTGTTCGGACCGCTTATGACCAGACAGGCACTTAAAGCAGCAGGCGATATTAAGCCTATGCCGGACGAGGTTAAAATGCGTCGTCAGACAAAGCTGGATATGGCAAAGAAAATGTCAGATAAATAAAATTAACTGTGACAAGCCGATTTTGCTTGTAACAGCAGCATTGCGGCTGCGGGATATATTTGCCGCAGCCTCTTTTAATATGCTGTAGCAAATATAGCTTTTTGCTTTGTTTTGGCAGGGAAACAATTTTCGTATATTTCGTCAAGGATGCTGAAGCATTGCCATAAAGGCTTGTCAGGACTTTTGTGAAGGACCGGTGAAAAAGGATGAAAAACTTAACAGAAGGAAATATTTATAAGACTTTTATACTGTTTGCAATACCGATGGTGATCTCGGGAATACTGTCACAGGGGTATAATATTATAGATACAATGATTGCCGGCAGGTATTTGGGAGATAAAGGTCTTGCAGAGGTAGGCGTGAGCGCTGCAGCTATTACCTTGGTAAACTCAATTTTCTGGGGATACGGCGCAGGTTTTGCAATGTATGTTGCCAAGCTTTTCGGTGCCGGGGAATATAAAGAACTGAAAAAGGTTGTTTACAATAATTTTCTCTTGGTTTTTGTGGTATCAATTCTTCTCTCAGTGCTTGTTATA
>JAZNIV010000111.1:0-7260 GCA_045577675.1 Clostridia bacterium | reverse complement strand
TTAACGATAAGCTTAACGCCTTCAATTTTTTCCACAGTGACAAATTCGCCCTCACTGGCCTTTTGACCGTCCGCTGTACGAACTGTCCAGACTGTGCCGCCTGCCTTAACCTCGCCGTTTTCGCCCAAAGCATCGGTCGGCTTGGTAACAACAAGCGTATTGCCTATCAGGCTATCTGCATTAGTCTTTTCCATACCGCTCTTAGTCAGCTTTTTAACTAGCGGACGTGTAAAGAACAGAAGTATTGCCGATACCGCAACGAATACTATGCACTGCATAGGAGCTTTTGCGCCCAAAAGGCTCGCAATCATCGCCGCGAGAGCACCACCTGCAAACCAGATGGAAACGAACTGTACCGTTACTGCCTCCAGAATACCGAAGGCTATGACTGCAACCAGCCAAACAATTTCCATTGATGACATAATTTTCGCCTTCCTTTCCGACAGAGTCCTGCCTTACTGCAAGTATAACATATTGTATATCTGTTGGCAACAGGAAATTTACTATTTAAAAGAAATTTAATATTTTTAATCAAAACGCAATTTTTGAATCAGCTCAACAAGCTTAAACCGAAAATTTATATCGCCGTTTTTGATTATGGTGTCAAGAGTGTCCCTGTCGAGGTTTTCGGCAAGATACTTTTTTCCTTCTGCCGACAAATCCCCGAAAACCTCCTCAGTAAAGCACAAGGGCGGATATGCAACGCACCACCAGTTCTCGCCTTCGCCGTTTCCAAGCACGACCTTAATGCAATTATAAATCCCCTCCGGCAAGCGAATATTTTTATACTCCTTTTCAGGCACATAGCACCACTCAAGCTCAGCGTGTGCTAAATAACCTGTACCAAGTCCGGAAAGTGTGCGGTTTGCTGTTTCAGATAATGCATTTATGCCTGAAAACTCCGTCATATCTTTAAGAACCGCGTTCCGCACCTCAAGCTTAATTTTCTGGTCCTGTTCGGAATTACTGTTGGCAACGATGTGCATTCTTAATAAGTTTTTACTTAAATCCTCCTGAATATCCGCCCCATAAATAAATGTCACCGACAAAAAGCATAACGCGAGCGGAAACAAAAGTCTGAGTTTCTTCATATATATAATCCTCCGTATTTCTCTTGTAATTGTAGCCCTTAAATGAAAAAGTTATACATATAAAGAATTTTTTGGGGAAAGATAACGGCAGAAATAAAAAAAGAGGTGAATTTTATGAAACACATAAAAATTTATGCAATTTGCGGAGCTTTGGCACTTTTAGGAGCTGTAGCTGTATCGGTAAAGCTTGCACCAACCGAGACTGTCGCACAAACTCAAAGGTCTGCAAGCGATGTGCAGCTACTCGCAAGAGCCGTAAACGGCGAGGCAAGAGGAGAGGTTTACGAAGGTCAGGTTGCGGTAGCGGCGGTCATTTTAAACCGCGTCAAGCATCCGTCTTTCCCGAATACCATACCGGGCGTCATTTATCAGCCGGGTGCGTTCACAGCGGTGGACGACGGACAGATAAACGAGCCGATTGCGGAAAATTCCACCGTTTATAAGGCTTGTCAGGACGCGATGAACGGCTGGGATCCGACATACGGTGCTATTTACTACTTTAACCCCGAAACTGCCACAAATAAATGGATATGGTCAAGACCTCTCATCATTCAGATAGGCAAGCACCGTTTTTGTAAATAGGAGGACTTATGGATAGAAGAAGATATTATTGGATAACGAGTGTAATTGTAGTTGCTCTTGGAGTTTTCGGGACGTATGAGTTTTTCAAGGCAAGGGCGTACCGTCAGAGTCTTGAGGATACTTATAACCGGGCATTTTTCGAGCTTACCGACTATGTGGACGATATTGACACCCTGCTTGCAAAGAGTATGCTTGCAACCTCTGCCGGCGAAATGGCGACTATTTCGCAGGAGCTTTCTGTTCAGGCAGCGGCGGCAAAGTCATGCCTTGCACAGCTGCCTATAACCGAGGTGCAGCTTGATAAGACAGAGAAATTTCTGTCACAGGTGGGCGATTATACCTATACACTTAGCCAAAGCCTGATAGATAAAAAGACAATAACTGCTAAAGAGTATGAAAACCTAAATTCGCTTGGCTCATATGCAACCGGACTTAATCAGTCGCTGGGCGAGCTTTCGGACAAGGTTTATTCCGGCAGGCTGCGATTTGGGGATAATGCAGAGGTGCCATTAGGGCGTACAGCTTATGCCGAAGCCTCCGACCCGTTTACGGCGATTGAAAAGGAATTCGGTGAATACCCGTCGCTGATTTATGACGGCCCGTTTTCAGAGCATATTGAAAATATGCAGCCGAAAATGCTTGAGGGTGTGCGTGAGCTTACCAAGGAGGAGGCAGCAGGAAGGGTTGTTAAATTCTTTGGTGTAGCAGCTGATAAGGTTCATTATATCAGCGAAACACAAAACTCCCTTATGAACTCTTATATGTTCCGCATAAAGGACGGCAAAAAGGAGACAACCGTAAGCCTTACCAAAAAGGGCGGACACGTTGTGTATTTCCTTACAAACCGAAATGTAAGGGAGGAAAAGCTGTCTGTCGAGGATGCGATTTTTAAAGGGCATGACTATCTTGAGTCAAAGGGCTTTGAAAATATGCAGAGCAGTTATTATGAAAAAAATAATGGTATTGCAACGGTGAACTTTGCATATAAGCAGAATAATGTGCTGTGCTATTCCGATTTGATTAAGGTTAAGGTCGCTCTTGACGACGGCGAAATTGTCGGTATGGAGGCAAATGGTTATATTATGAACCATACTGTGCGAGATATAAGAACTCCGGGCCTTACGAAACAGGAGGCACGTGAAAAAATAAGCTCACATCTTAAAATTGATACAGTCAATATTGCACTGATTCCAAAGGATTCAAAACGTGAGGTGCTTTGTTATGAGTTTAAGGGAACTGTGAATGATAGAAACTTCCTTGTGTATATTAATGCGGAAAACGGCAGAGAAGAGGACATTCAGATTTTGATTGAGTCACCGGACGGTGTGCTGACAATTTAAGAAATATGAAAAACCGGCTGGAATTTTCCGAGCCGGTTTTAGCCTTGATTATGTGCAAAATTTGAAGAGCTTTTACCAATTTTGTTGCATAAAAAACTATTCCTGTGCAATATGCACAAAATTTTATAAACGGTTGGTTTGAAAATGCTGAAATAATAAAATTTTGATGAAAAGATATTGAAAAAATTCCATAAACATACTATACTGTTATTGTGTGAAAATATCGAATTGAGAAGGAAAACTGCAGGACGAGCACAAAAGTGGTGGTTAGCGAAGTAGGAAAGCGAAAACCGCCAAAATAGCATAAGAATGCGATTGGTAATACTTGGCGATGTAGGGGAATTATGTCGGCTTTGCCGGCTCGCTAAGGTACTGTTCGGACGTTGTATGTGCATTAGAGTTAGGGGTAACTCGGGGTATGCACACCGGAAAGCAGCGGACGAGTTTGCAGTCTGTGCTAAAAGCGAAATCCTGCGTGGCAGTATGGGTGCTGTGGGGTAGAGGTTTCCTCTAAGATTTGATTCATACGGGGGAATTTTCATTAGAAGGAGGAAAAATTATTATGAAAAACATTAAAAAAGTTTTGGCTGTTATGACAGCAGTTTCAGCTTTTGCAGCTTCAACTTCAGCTTTTGCGGAGACAACCTATAAAGCAACAGCAGGAGTTGAGAGTACTGAAGATTTATTCACATATGCACAGGCTGAATATAATGAAGAAGGTACATTAACGGCCGGCAATAGCATTACTGTCAAAGATGTACCGGATGGTGCATTATCAGGTGAGATGACTCTCCTTGTTCTTGACCATGATGCTGTTTTAACAAACGTAGCAGACGGCGATATTCTTTATATCGACCAGGGTACATACACAGCTGCATCAGGTGAAACAGCTGCTACAAATCCCGAATTTGTAGGCAAGGCTCTTGGCCTTAAGGTTGATGACCTTTTGAAGGCTGTTGATACAACTAAAGCAGGTGTTTATAGCTATCCTGTAAAGGTTGGTTACTACACAACACCTACCGAGGAAGATCCTGACGGTTTCGCTATCGCTGACGGTAATATCGTTATTACAGTAAGTGAGGTGCAAGGAGAAGAAAAGAAGACAGTAACAGTTGTATGGGGTAATATTGACGGAGATGCAGAAGGTAAAATAACAACTTCTGATGCTGCTGATATATTAACTTATGTTGCAAACGGTGCAGCTGGTACAGGATATTTCCCAATAAAGACTGAAATTAAGGATAAGGTTAAAGGTTGGGATACATCAGTATCATTAATATGGGGCAATATTGATGGAGATGCGGAAGGAAAGATAACAACTTCTGATGCTGCTGATTTGTTGACATATGTCGCAAATGGTGCAGCTGGTACAGGAAGCTTTGATATTAAGGAAGCAATCGACGTTTTTGTTGAGTGATGTATAGAACTTTTGAAAGGAATGAAAAATGAGTATGAAGAAAATTTTATCTATAGTAGTAGCACTTTCACTCATGGCTGTGAGTACTGTTGCTAATGCTGCAGAGTTTACCTATGGAGATACTGCAGAAGTTTATGGAGATGAGTTTCCAGGGGCGGTGCTTATTAAATCAGAATTAACTGAGCAGGAATTACAGGCGGTTACACCATCAGTCGAATATAAAGTAACCCAACTGACTGCTGCAGAGGTGGGTGCTATGCCTACAGATTCTGTTCTTACTGCAGCAAAGAAAATGCTATATAAAAAGACTGAAAATTATACTGTTTATAAAATTAATGGAAAAATGACTGACTTCCCAGCACTATATACTGGATATGATGCAGAGCTTGGATCAAAATCATTACAGTTATTCAGTATAACTTCTGGTTTTGGAGTGTCTGGAGATAAGGCAGTTACGGAAGCAGTAACTGCTTACATAGCAAAAAGCTCTAATGATATGGGTTCTGGTTCTGTTCAATATGGAAGAAATGATGCTGAGAAAACCCTATCGTATTTCTGGGCAGCAGCAGCAACAACAGCAGATTCTATGTTCCCGCAGTTCACAGATATGGGTTCTGTAAATGATGCTTTTGCTTATGAATTTGATGCATATGTTGTATTGCCAGCATCAGCTAATACATTACAATTGACTGCTGCACCTGAGTTGGTATATTTCATTAATGGAACAAAAGTAGTTAAAACACTTAATACACAGAGCGTTGCTTTAGCTCCAGCTCCTGCAACAGTTGCAGTAACAGGCGTAACAGTTACACCTGAAACAGCTACATTAACAGTTGATGAAACAGTTGCATTAACAGCTACAGTTGAACCTGCTGAGGCTACAAACAAGGCTGTAACATGGACATCAAATGCTGACAGCATTGCTTCAGTTAGTGCAGAAGGTGTTGTAACAGCTAAGGCTCCTGGTGAAGCTACAATCACAGCTACAACAGCAGACGGAAGCTTTACAGATACTTGCGTAGTTACAGTTAAGGCTGCTCCTGTTGTATTCTCATTCACAGTTGGTGGCGTTGCTGGTCCTGTAGCAGGTACAGTTGTAGAAAACCCAGCAGGTGTTGTATGGGCTAACTGTGTAATGAAGAACGTTGACACAGCAGTTAACACATACGTTGCTAAGTTCTCAGCTGAAGGCTATGAAGATGCTGACAGAAAGACAACTCTTAACCTTAACGGAGTTGATACATCAGGCGATGTAACATTTGACGCTGTTATGTGGTTCGCAGGCAAAGCAAAGACAGGCGTTACAATGGACGTTGAAGTAGTTCCGGCTGAATAATATTGAAAAGGAGAATTTGAACATGAAAAATTATGTTAAACCATCAATTGAAGTAAGCAAGTTCAGTGTTGAAGATATTATCACAGCAAGTGGCGTTATGACAGGTTCATTTACAGAAGGCTCAGCTGCTGATTCAGTATATGATAAATACTTAATGGGTAACGACGGAGTTGTAGGTGGCGGAGACGATCGTACAGCTGCTGCTAACGTTGTTGAATTCCAGTGGTAATTTAAAACTAATTGCTTAATCAAGTAAAACTAAAACCGGCTCGGAAAAATCCAGCCGGTTTTTTTCGTACAAAAATACCCGACAGTTAAAATGATAAAAATCTCATTTTAAGTATCGGGCAAATTTATTATTAGACCTTAAATATCAAACAGCAAATATCAGATATCAGATATTAAATATCAAACATTAAATCGGAAAAGAACAATATCTCCGTCTTTCATTACGTACTCTTTACCTTCTGAACGAACAAGACCTTTTTCCTTTGCCGCTGTCATACTGCCGCACCCCATAAGGTCATCATAGGCAACAACCTCGGCACGTATAAAGCCTTTTTCAAAATCCGAGTGGATTTTTCCTGCTGCCTGCGGTGCTTTTGTACCGTTTTTAATCGTCCACGCACGCACCTCCGGCTCGCCGGCGGTTAAGTAGCTTATAAGTCCTAAAAGTGTATAGCTTGCCTTTATAAGCCTGTCAAGACCGGATTCCTTCATTCCAAGCTCTTCTAAGAACATAGCCTTTTCGTCCCCGTCAAGCTGTGAAATTTCCTCCTCAATTCTTGCAGAAACAGGCATAACCTGTGCGTTTTCTGCTTCGGCAAGCTCCTTAACGCTATTAACGTGCGGATTGTTTTCAATTCCCTTCTGGAAATCGTCCTCGGCTACATTTGCCGCATATATTACCGGCTTCATAGAAATCAACGAAATTTCTTTCATAATTTCCAGCTCATCATCGGTGTATTCAAGGCTTCTTGCAGGTCTTCCATCCTCTAAGGCTGCCTTTACTCTCTCTAAAAGCTCAAGCTCTTTAGCGAGGCTCTTGTCGCCCTTCATAGCCTTTTTTGTGCGGTCAATACGGCGTTCCATAATTTCCACGTCAGAAAAAATAAGCTCTAAGCTGATTGTTTCAATGTCGCGGATTGGGTTTATAGTGCCATCTACGTGAGTGATGTTTGTGTCCTCAAAGCAACGCACAACGTGAACAATGGCATCCACCTCGCGAATGTGTGACAAAAACTTGTTTCCAAGCCCTTCACCCTTTGATGCACCCTTTACAAGTCCTGCAATATCTACAAACTCGATGTACGCACGTGTAACCTTTTTCGGATTATACATTTCTGCTAAGCGGTCGATTCGCTCGTCCGGCACATCTACTACGCCTACGTTCGGCTCAATGGTACAAAACGGATAGTTCGCAGATTCCGCACCTGCCTGTGTAATAGCATTAAATAACGTTGACTTACCGACATTCGGCAGCCCTACTATACC
>JAZNIV010000110.1:0-2891 GCA_045577675.1 Clostridia bacterium | reverse complement strand
CTTGTCAGCTATTTCATTGATAGAAAGTGTCCGGTCAATAAGAGTCGATTGAATTTTTTCAATATAGGGCAGTGTATTACAGTGAAAAAGGACTGTATTCTCAATTTTATATGCATCTACAAGAGTGTCAATCAGTTTACCGGAAGCATTGAACCATATTTTAATCCACGGCTCTTCCCGGCTTGAGTAGTATTCGTGATCGCTTCCGGGAAGTAATATGTAAGTGTCTCCCTGTTTAGGATAATAAATCTTGCCGTTACAAACTAATGTTCCGCTTCCTGAGATAATATATTCAAAAACTGCTGTATCTGAGTTTTTTCTGCAGATTTTATATGTTTCATCACAATATGATGTTCCTGTAAGTGTGACTGAAAATGGGTAATTAGTATCAAAAACAGGGATTTCTAAAAATATTTCCTTCATGTTCATTTTCCTCACTTTTTTGTCGATTTTATTCATTGTATATACATAATTATATCATTAAAATTAAAGAAAGTAAACATTAATTGAGGTGATTTTATGAATATTCCGAGAAAAGAACACCCAAATCCGCAGTTTGAAAGAAAAACCTGGGAGAACCTGAACGGAAAATGGGAGTTTGAAATTGACAAAAGTGTAAGCGGAGAGGACAGAAAGCTATTTGAGGCTGACAAGCTTAGCGGAGAAATTATTGTACCATTTTGTCCGGAGAGCAAGCTTTCCGGAATAGGTGATACGGATTTTCTTAATTCTGTTTGGTACAGAAGGAAAATTGATATAAAGGAAACAGATTGCAGAGTTATTCTTCATATCGGTGCGTGTGACTATTTCACAACGGTGTATATAAACAGCAAAAAAGTCGGAACACATATGGGTGGATATTCGTCATTTGCCTTTGACATTACCGATTTTGTTGAGGCGGGAGAAAATGCTTTAGTAATTAATGCCGTTGATGATAACAGAAACGGAAAACAACCGCGTGGAAAACAATCTGCTAAGTATCATTCTCATGGATGTGATTACACAAGAACTACAGGAATATGGCAGACAGTTTGGCTTGAGTACATACCAAAGACACATATAGAGAGTGTTAAATACTATCCTGACTCTCAAAACGGAAAGCTTACAGTAAAAGCATTGGTAGAAGGTAGTGCAGAACTTACTGTGACCGCTTTTTATGAGGGTAGAGAGGTTGGAAAGGCAACCGCAAAAAACTGCGGAAAAAATGCAGATGTAACAATTACGCTTGATGAAATTCATCTTTGGGAGGTGGGTGCCGGCAGACTTTATGACTTGCAGCTTGAATATGGAGAAGACCGGGTTACAAGCTATTTTGGACTTCGTAATGTGCATTTAGACGGATACAAATTTATGTTAAATGGAAAAAGTGTATTTCAAAGAACGGTTCTTGATCAGGGCTTTTATCCGGACGGAATATATACAGCACCCGATGAGGAAGCTATGATTAAGGATATTCAGATTTCTCTTGATGCTGGCTTTAACGGAGCAAGACTGCATCAGAAAATCTTTGAACCAAGATTTTTGTATCACTGCGATAAGATGGGTTATATAGTTTGGGGTGAGCATGGAAACTGGGGACTTGACCATTCTGATGTAGCAAATCTTCCGGCTTTTTTACGTGAATGGGAGGAAGCTATAGAACGTGATTTTAATCACCCTTCAATAATAGGCTGGTGTCCGTTCAATGAAACATGGGATTATGAAGGCAGACCTCAGCGTGATGAAATCATTGAGATAACCTATCGAACAACAAAGCTGCTTGATACAACACGTCCTTGTATAGATACAAGCGGAAATTTTCATGTGGTAACAGATATATTTGACTTCCATGATTATGAGCAGAATGTTGAAAAGTTTACAAATATAATTAAGGGACTTGAAAATGATGATGTAATTCTTGATCAATGTGAAAGAAATCCTAAAACAGCAGACAAGCAAAAGTATAATAAAGAGCCTGTTTTTGTCAGCGAATACGGTGGTATAAGATGGGTAGAAGATAAGGATGCTGAAGGCTGGGGATATGGCGAAGCGCCGAAAACTGAGCAAGAGTTTATTGACCGTTATAATGGAATTACAACCTCGATTTTGAATTGTCCTAAGATTTTCGGATTCTGTTATACACAGCTTTATGATGTTGAACAGGAGCTTAATGGACTATATACATATTCAAGAAAACCAAAATTCGATATGGAAATTTTCAAAAAAATTAACACAAAAAAAGCGGCTGTTGAGGATTAAGGCTATTAACTATCCTTGAATTTGCTTTTTACGTTATTTGGGGGATATACCGAATTTTCGATTAAACACTTTAGAAAAGTTGAATATATCGGTATGCCCCGCAGAATATGTGGCAATAGAGATACTCTTATTTTCTTAGTCATAATAGAAGCAGATGTGTTAAGAGTGTAATAAAAAGCGAAACATTTTATGAGTTTCGCTTTTTATATTCTTTTGGAGAAACACCAAATTTTCGCTTAAACATTTTGGAAAAGTTAAAAATATCTGTGTAACCTACAGAGTTGGCTGCAACGGAAATACTTTTTCCGTTTTCGGAAATTAGTGAAGCAGCGGTATCTAATCTGTAGTTTAGCAGGTATTTTTTGGGAGAAACACCGGTTTTTTTTTTTGAAAACTGTATAAAGATAACTCCTGTCAATATTTAAACGGTGTGCTATATCCTCAATGGTGATAGGATTCATATATTCAGAATGTATGCAAGCTAAGGCACTTTCAGCATAGTCAACTGTATTTTCTTCCTTATCAAGAAACAGTGCAAATAAATCCCAAAGCCTTGCAGAAAGGAATGCACTTTTTCCTGATTTATACTTTTCGCAGTTTTTCATCGTGTTAAATATGTTGAAGGCTTCGGGGCATTTGATTGTGTCAGGCAG
>JAZNIV010000109.1:0-9006 GCA_045577675.1 Clostridia bacterium | reverse complement strand
ATGAATTAGTTAATGAAATTTTTGCACAAAACGATATTGTGGACTATGTATCACAGTATGTCCGGCTTAGAAAGAACGCACGTGATTATACAGGCCTATGTCCGTTCCACAAGGAAAAATCTCCTTCCTTTCACGTTAATCAGGATAAGCAGCTTTTTCATTGCTTTGGCTGTGGTGCCGGCGGAAACCTTGTTCAGTTTGTGATGAGGTCAGAGGGGCTTGATTTTGTTGAAGCCTTAAAGCTTATGGCGGACAGGGCGGGAATAATACTTCCTGAGGATGATAATATTGTTGACGATAAGCTTTATCAGAAAAAGAAACGGATTTATTCTATGAATAAAGCAGCGGCTCGTCTTTATTATGAAACCTTAACCAAGGAAGATGCCGGAAAGCCGGGACTTAAATATTTCATGGAAAGACAAATCAGTGCTAATACTATCACAAAATACGGGCTTGGATATGCACCGGACAGCTTTGATTTTTTGAAACGGTATATGAATAAGCTTGGTTATTCTGATAGTGAGCTACTCGAGGCAGGACTTTGTGTTACAAAAAATGATAAAATTTATGATAAATTTCGTGGCAGAGTAATGTTTCCTATTATCGATTTAAGAGGAAATGTGATTGCGTTTGGAGGAAGAATTATTGATGCGTCCGAAAAAGACGGGTATAAGCCTCCTAAATATCTTAATTCTGCCGAGACGCCGGTATTTAATAAAGGTAAAAACTTATTCTCGTTAAATCTTGCAAAAAAATCAGACCAAACTCAATGTATCCTTTGCGAAGGATATATGGACGTTATTTCTGTGTATCAGGCAGGAGTAACGAATATAGTTGCAACATTAGGTACGGCGCTTACTGAAAATCAGGCCAAGCTATTGATGAAGTATACCGGCGAGATTTTGCTTTGCTATGACAGTGACGAAGCAGGACAAGCTGCCACAAAGAGAGCAATAAGTATTATTAACAGCGTTGGCGGTAAATGCCGTGTAATGCGTCTTAAAGGAGCAAAGGATCCTGATGAATACATAAAAATGAACGGGATTGACCTTTTTAAACGAGCTATAAAGGAGGCACTACCGTCAACTGAATATCTTATCAGGAATGTAAGGAATGAGTACAATTTTGACAACCCTGACGGTAAGATATTGTTTGTGCAAGAGGCAGCCGCCATTTTATCGCAGATACAAAACGCAATAGAAGTCGATGCCTATGTCAAAAAAATCTCTGATGAAACAGAAATCAGTAAAGATGCTATTTATGCCGAGCTAAGAAAAAGAAAAGTAAATGTCGGTCAGGATAGCGTGAGAACTGTTAAACATATCAGGCAAAATACTCAGCAGCCTGAAATGACAAAAACAATTGAAGCTGAGCGGCGGCTTTTAAGTCTTATTATTGAAAGTAAAGGTATTTACAGGAAGGTTAAGGATGAATTTTCACCATCTGACTTTTCGACAGATACCCTAAAGAGGTTAGCAGAGCTTGTATACTGCTGTTATGAAAATGATGAGAATATAGAGCCTGCAATTATCATTAACAAATTTTCAGGGAATGAAACAGACTTTGTTTCACAGATATTCTGCAATCTGGAAAAATATGATAATGAAGAAACAACGGTTACGCAGCTTGCCGCCAGAATCAAATTAGATAAAATAGAAGCCGAAATTCAAAAAGCACAAAATGAGGGAGACATCGTAAAGATAAGGGAGCTTTTAAATTTACGAACAGAATTGGAAGGAAAAAAATAATGTCAGATTTAGAAAACAAGAAACAAATAGTAAAAGATTTAATTGAAAAAGGTAAGAAAAAGGGCGTCCTTACTCATAAGGACATTATGCAGTCCTTTATTGATACAGAGTTTACTGCCGAGGAAATGGAAACTGTGTATGACGCCCTTGAAAAAGAAAGCATTGAAGTTGTAGAGGACCTTGACAAGGAACTGGAAGAGATTGAAGTATCCAAAGAGGAGCTTGAGGATTTATCTGTTCCGGAAGGTATCAGCATTGATGACCATGTTAAAATGTACCTGAAGGAAATCGGAAAGGTTAACCTTCTTGATGCCGAGGAAGAAACTGAGCTTGCTAAAAAGATGGCAGACGGTGATGAAGAGGCAAAAAAGAAGCTTGCAGAAGCCAATTTGCGTCTTGTTGTAAGCATTGCCAAACGTTATGTCGGCAGAGGTATGATGTTCCTTGATTTGATTCAGGAGGGAAATCTTGGACTTATTAAGGCTGTTGATAAATTTGACTATTCTAAAGGATATAAGTTCAGTACCTATGCTACATGGTGGATTCGTCAGGCAATTACACGTGCCATTGCTGACCAGGCAAGAACGATAAGAATACCTGTTCATATGGTTGAAACCATTAATAAGCTTGTTCGTGTTTCACGTCAGCTTGTTCAGGAATTGGGAAGAGAACCAACACCGGAGGAGCTTGCTAAAGAACTGAATATGCCTGTGGAAAAGGTGCGTGAGATTTCAAAAATTTCTCAGGAGCCTGTTTCTCTTGAAACCCCGATAGGTGAAGAAGAGGACAGCCATCTTGGTGACTTTATTCCTGATGACGATGCTCCTGCACCGTCAGAAGCTGCAAGCTTTGTTATGCTTAAAGAGCAGCTTGTTGATGTACTGAAAACACTTACACCAAGAGAAGAAAAGGTATTAAGATTAAGATTTGGTCTTGAGGACGGCAGACAGAGAACCTTGGAAGAGGTTGGAAGAGAGTTTAACGTAACACGTGAGAGAATCAGACAGATTGAAGCTAAGGCTTTAAGAAAGTTGCGTCATCCTTCAAGAAGTAAAAAGCTTAAGGATTACCTTGATTAAGGAGCTACTATGGACTGGATACAAGTATGCATATACACAACCTCTGCAGGAATTGAGCCGGTTTCCGGACGATTACTGCAGCTTGGGATAACAGGTCTTGAAATCGAGGACGAGCAGGATTTTAAAGACTTTTTAGAAAACAATAAAGACTGTTGGGATTATGTTGATGATGAATTGATGCGACAAAAAGAGGGCGAAACCTGTATAAAAGTATATTTAAACAGTAACGAGCCTGAAATGCTTGCAAGCATTAAAGCATCAATGCTTGACCTTAAGGAATTGGATAAAGAAGATGAGTTTGGTCGCCTTGAAATAAGCCTTAATAACATTAAGGAAGAGGATTGGGCAAACAACTGGAAGAAATATTTTCATACAATGGAAATAGGGGACAGGCTTATTGTAAAACCGTATTGGGAGGATGTTAATCCGGAAGGAAAAATGGTATTTGAAATAAATCCGGGACTTACCTTTGGTACAGGCTCGCATCATACCACGCGTCTTTGCCTTGAAGATATTGAAGCTACAATTAAAAAGGATGATAAGGTTCTTGATCTCGGCTGCGGCAGTGGAATTTTATCTATTGTATCTTTAATGTATGGGGCAGAAAAGGCCTTAGCTGTTGATATTGATTCAAATTCGCTTGAGACTGCATATGATAACCTTTCAAGAAATAATATTGATAAAGACAGATATAATGTACTAATCGGAAATATTTTGTCAGATGCAGAGCTTCAAAATACTATTCTTGAAAATAAGTATGATGTTGTTCTTGCAAATATAGTAGCCGATGTTATCATTGCTGCTTTACCGTTTGTAAAAAAAGCACTCGCAGATAACGGAACTTTTATTACATCAGGAATTATTGAGGATAGAATTAATGATGTTGTTTCTGCTCTTGATGAAAACGGTTTTGAAATATTATCTCAAAAGCGTAGTGCTGACTGGGCGGAATTTAAATGTAAAATAAAATAAAGGTGTACCTATGTCTAAATTTTTTATACCACGAGAGAATATTGAAGAAAAATATCTTATAATTAACGGCGAAGATGTAAACCATATAACAAAAGTTCTGCGGCTAAAAATTGGGGATAAAATTTTATGCTGTGATGGAATGGGTAATGATTATTCTGCAAGGATTTCGGAGTATGACAAAAAGGAAATTCGCTGCGAAATACTTGAAAAATTTAAAGCTGACACAGAACCACCTCTAAAGGTGATTTTGATACAAGGTGTGCCAAAAGCGGCTAAAATGGATTATATAATTCAAAAAACAACCGAGCTTGGAATATCTGAAATATATCCTTGTGAAATGTCTCGTTGTGTTGCTAAAATTGAAAATAACAAAAAAATTGAACGTTGGCAGAAGATTGCAAGAGAAGCAGCAAAGCAATCCGGAAGAGCCGTAATTCCTGTTGTTCACAATCCTATAAATATTTCCGGGGCAATAGAAATTTTAAAAAGCTCAGATATTGCTTTTGTTCCATATGAATGTGAAGAGGAAAGCTATCTGCGTCCTATATTAATAAATTCCGTGTCACCAAAAACAGTAGCTTTTTTAATTGGCCCTGAGGGTGGATTTGATAAATCTGAAATCGATAAAATCATAGAAAATGATATACATACAGTATCCTTAGGGAAAAGAATACTGCGTACCGAAACAGCCGGAGAAGCTGTTCTTTCCATGGTAATGTATGAAATTGGTGATATTAACGGAAAATAAAATCAGGTTTGTATCGCCGTTTAATCGGCGATACTTTTATGTTGTATGAAAGGTACTAAAATGGATAAATTTGAGCTTGTTTCGGAATTTCAAATGTCAGGCGACCAGCCGGAAGCGGTTAATACGCTTGTAAACGGCATTCAAAAAGGTATGAAATTCCAAACACTTGTCGGAGTAACAGGTTCAGGAAAAACCTTTACAATGGCAAATATTATAGCACAAGTTAATAAGCCGACCTTGGTTCTGGCACATAACAAAACACTTGCAGCACAGCTTTGCAGCGAGTTTAAGGAATTTTTCCCTAATAATGCTGTGGAGTTTTTTGTGTCCTATTATGACTACTACCAGCCTGAGGCATATATTGCATCCTCTGATACCTATATCGAAAAGGATTCCTCGGTAAACGATGAAATAGATGAACTCAGGCATAGTGCAACCTTTGCTCTTTTTGAAAGAAAAGACGTAATAATCGTGTCGAGTGTTTCCTGTATATATGGTCTTGGAGACCCTGAGGATTATGAAAAGCTTATGCTTTCCTTGCGTGTAGGAATGGTAAAGGATAGAGATGAAATTCTTAAAAAGCTTGTCGATATGCAGTATGAAAGAAACGATATTAACTTCATACGTAACAAGTTCCGTGTTCATGGTGATGTACTTGAGATTTTCCCGTCTAATAACGGTGAGCATGCGATAAGAGTTGAATTTTTTGGGGACGAGATAGACAGAATTGCGGAAATAAATGTAACAACAGGTGAAATTGTCGGAATCAGGAATCATGTTGTAATATCTCCTGCATCACACTACGTTACAACCGGTGAAAAAATGCAGCTTGCAATTGCTGCAATTTTAGATGAGCTTCGGGAACGCATACAGTTTTTTAAGGAAAATGATATGCTTATTGAAGCGCAACGCATTGAACAACGCACTCTTTATGATGTGGAAATGTTACAGGAAATCGGTTTTTGTCAGGGAATAGAAAACTATTCACGGTTAATAAGCGGAAGAAAGCCCGGCTCAGCACCATATACGCTTCTTGATTACTTTCCTGATGACTTTTTGATGTTCATTGACGAATCTCATGTAACGGTTTCTCAGGTTCGTGCTATGTATAACGGAGACAGGGCAAGAAAGGAATCGCTTGTGCGGTACGGTTTCAGGCTTCCGTCAGCCTTCGATAACAGACCTTTAAAATTTGATGAATTTGAAAAAAGGATTAATCAGGTAATCTTTACATCGGCAACTCCCGGCGAATACGAAAAAGAACACCAGGAACAAGCTGCCGAGCAGTTAATTCGTCCTACAGGACTTTTGGACCCCGAGGTTATCATACGTCCGGTTGAACATCAGATAGATGATTTGATTTCCGAAATAAACAAACGTGCCGATAAAAATGAACGTGTACTTGTAACCACTCTTACAAAGAAAATGGCTGAAAATCTAACAGATTATCTTCGTGAAATGGGTATCAAGGTAAAGTATATGCATTCTGAAATTAAAACAATCGAACGAACAGAGATTATACGCGATTTACGTATGGGTAAATTCGATGTTTTGGTCGGAATTAACCTTTTAAGGGAAGGACTTGACCTTCCTGAAGTTTCGTTGGTGGCAATTCTTGATGCCGATAAAGAAGGCTTTTTAAGAAGCGAAACGTCACTGATTCAGACAATAGGCAGAGCAGCACGAAATGAGAATGGCCAAGTAATTATGTATGCAAACGTGGTTACAGGCTCAATGCAGCGTGCTATTGATGAAACTGAAAGAAGACGTTCTTTGCAGGATAAATTCAATAAGGAGCATGGAATAATTCCGCATACAATCAAAAAAGATATAAGAGATATTATTGAGTCTGTTAAGATGGTTGAACCTGAAAAGATAGCTGCTAATGAAATTGATTATGAGGTAATGCTTGCAAATCTACACGATGAAATGCTTCTTGCTGCGGAAAATCTTGAATTTGAAAAAGCGGCAGAGCTGCGTGACAGAATTAAACACTTAAAAGAAAAGTTGGGTGAACGATGAATAATTATATAACTATTAAAGGTGCAAAGGTGCACAATTTAAAAAATATATCATTAAAAATTCCAAGAGAAAAGCTTGTAGTTCTGACAGGACTTTCAGGCTCAGGTAAAAGCTCTCTTGCGTTTGATACCATATATGCTGAAGGTCAAAGAAGGTATGTAGAGTCACTTTCCTCCTATGCAAGACAATTTCTCGGTCAAATGGAAAAGCCGGATGTAGAAAGTATTGACGGCTTATCTCCTGCAATAAGCATTGACCAGAAAACCACTTCAAAAAACCCGAGGTCTACTGTTGGTACAGTAACAGAAATATATGACTATTTGCGTCTTTTATATGCAAGAATAGGTGTGCCGCATTGTCCAAAGTGTGGGAAAGAGGTTAAAAAACAGACAATTGACCAGATTGTTGACCACGTTCTTGAGCTTAATGAAGGAACTAAAATTCAAATTCTGGCACCTGTTATACGTGGGAAAAAAGGTGAGCATAAAAAGATTTTTGATAATGCAAAAAAATCCGGTTATGTTCGTGTTAAAGCTGATGGCATACAATATGACCTTTCGGAGGAAATTAATCTCGAGAAAACAAAAAAACACAATATTGAAATTATTATTGACAGACTTATAATTCGTGAAGGTATTACAAAAAGGCTTACAGATTCGCTTGAAAATGCACTAGAGCTTACCGGCGATGTTGTTATGGTGGAAATTATTGGCGGGGAAATATTAAGCTACAGCCAAAATTATGCCTGCGATGATTGCGGTATAAGCCTTCAGGAACTTGCTCCAAGAAGCTTTTCCTTTAATAACCCATATGGTGCTTGCAGCTGTTGTGACGGTCTTGGTGTGCTTTCAAAAATCGATCCGGACTTACTTATTGTAGACGAAAATCGCACATTATTAGAAGGTGCCATAAACTGCATGGGGTGGGCAGCTCCGGGCATTGCCGACAGTATGGCACATATGTATTTTAAGGGTATTTTAGACCATTTCAATATTGATGTTAATACTCCATGGAAGGATATGCCGGAGGAGGTACGTCAGACTGTTTTATACGGAACGAAAGGCGAGAAGCTTGATTTTCACTATACCCGAAACTACGGCAGCGGAACCTTTAAGGCGGTTTATGAGGGAGTAGTCAATAACCTCGAAAGACGGTACAGAGAAACCACATCGGAATACTCCAAAGGTGAAATAGAAAAATATATTAATGAAATAACCTGTCCGGAATGTCACGGAGCAAGGCTTAGCGATGAAATTCTTGCAGTAACGATAAATGGTGTAAATATTTATGAGCTTACTTGTATGCCTATCCACGAAGAAATGGAATTTATTTCAAATCTTAAGCTTACCGAAAGAGAGGCCTTTATTGCTGCACAGATAATTAAAGAAATAAAGGCACGGCTGCAGTTCCTTCTTGATGTAGGACTTGATTATCTATCCCTTTCACGTTCCTCTGGTACACTTTCGGGTGGCGAAGCACAGCGTATCAGACTTGCAACGCAGATTGGCTCAGGGCTTATGGGTGTACTATATATTCTTGACGAGCCGAGTATAGGTCTGCATCAACGTGATAATGACAGGCTCATCGGAACATTGAAGCATTTAAGAGATTTAGGAAACACCGTAATTGTTGTAGAGCATGATGAAGATACAATGTATGCAGCAGACCACATAGTTGATATAGGTCCCGGTGCCGGCGTTAACGGCGGTGAAGTTATTGCAGAAGGCACAGTAGAGGAAATAAAGAAAAATGAACGGTCATTAACCGGTCAGTATCTTTGCGGTGCAAAAAAAATTAAGGTTCCTGAAGAACGAAGAATGCCTGAGGATTTTATCGAAATTGTAGGTGCAAAGGAGAATAACCTCAAGAATATCGATGTAAAAATACCTCTTGGTGTTTTTACCTGCGTAACCGGTGTCTCGGGTTCGGGAAAAAGCTCACTTATTAACGAAATTCTTTATAAAGAGCTTGCAAAGGACTTGAATCGTGCTATGACTCATCCGGGAAAGCATAAGAAAATTAAAGGTGTTGAAAAGCTTGATAAAATAATTAATATTGACCAGTCGCCAATCGGCAGAACACCGAGGTCAAATCCTGCGACATATACAAATGTATTTAATGATATTCGTGATGTTTTTGCGTCTACAAACGAGGCAAAGGTTCGTGGATATAAACCAGGAAGATTCAGCTTTAACGTAAAGGGCGGAAGGTGCGAAGCCTGCTCCGGTGATGGTATCGTAAAAATAGAAATGAACTTTCTTGCGGATATTTTTGTGCCCTGCGATGTTTGCAAAGGGCAGCGATATAACAGGGAGACACTTGAAGTCAGGTATAAAGGTAAAAACATTTACGAGGTTTTAGAAATGACAGTTGATGAAGCTGTTGAATTCTTTAAAAATCTACCGAAAATCAAAAGAAAGATAGAAACTCTGCAGCA
>JAZNIV010000108.1:0-6692 GCA_045577675.1 Clostridia bacterium | reverse complement strand
AGTTTTCTGACGGCGAACCTTTCCGCTTCCGCGGCACTCTGTGCAAGGGTCTTTTATAATCTTTCCCTCGCCGTGACATTCAGGACAGGTTGTAACATTTCGCATATATCCAAGTGGGGTTCTTGTCTGCGTTGTAACCTGACCTGTACCGCCGCATCGGCCGCAGGTTGCAGCAGATGTTCCAGGCTTTGCACCGCTTCCGTGACAGGTAGAACATTCTTCCATTTTATCTATGGTAAGCTTTTTCTTGCAACCAAAAGCAGCCTCCTCAAAGGTCAGCTCAACAACACGTCTTATGTCACTTCCACGTCTTGGGCCGTTTCTGCGACTGCCGCCTCCAAATCCGCCAAAGCCCCCGCCAAAGAAGTTTTCAAATATATCACCAAAGTCACCAAAGCCTCCGCCATATGCTCCGCCGCCACCGGCACCGAAGTTCGGGTCAACACCGGCATGACCAAACTGGTCATAACGTGATTTTTTCTCGCTGTCTGAAAGTACCTCATACGCCTCGTTTACCTCTTTAAACTTAGCTTCTGCCGCCTTATCTCCCGGATGAAGGTCAGGATGGTATTTTTTCGCCTCCTTACGATAGGCTTTTTTTATTTCATCGGCTGATGCACTTTTTTGCACACCCAGCACTTCATAATAATCTCTTTTATCAGCCACAAATTTTCACCTCATAAATTACCTTGCAAAAGGGCGACATCATCCGCCGCCCCTTACTAACATTATGACAAATTATTTGTTGTCGTTATCCACTTCTCTGTAATCAGCCTCGTAAACATTATCGCCGTTTGGTCCTGCCTGCTGTCCACCTGTCTGTGCGTCGTTCGGATTAAATCCTGCACCCTGTGGGTTTGCCTGCTGATACATCTTTTCTGAAATCTTATAGAACTTCTGCTGAAGAGCCTCTGATGCGTTCTTAATTGCCTCAGAATCTGTACCCTTTAAAGCCTCTTTAACCTTTTCGATTTCAGCCTCAACCTCGCTCTTGTCAGCAGCATCAATCTTATCGCCGATTTCGCCTAAGGTCTTTTCGCACTGATAAACCATGCTTTCAGCATTATTCCTTGTTTCAACCTCTTCTTTTCTCTTCTTATCTTCCTCTGCATATTTTTCAGCTTCTTTTACAGCCTTTTCAATATCCTCTTCAGACAGATTTGAAGATGCAGTAATTGTAATCTTCTGCTCGTTGCCTGTACCCATATCCTTAGCAGACACCTTAACAATACCGTTTGCGTCAATATCGAAGGATACTTCAATCTGCGGTACACCCCTTGGAGCCGGAGCAATACCTGTCAGGCTGAAGCGGCCAAGAGTCTTATTATACTGAGCCATATCTCTTTCACCCTGCAGAACGTGTACTTCAACTGATGTCTGACCGTCTGCTGCAGTTGAGAAAATCTGTGATTTCTTTGTAGGGATAGTTGTGTTTCTATCAATAAGTCTTGTGAACACACCGCCCATTGTTTCGATACCAAGTGATAATGGTGTAACGTCTAATAGAAGTAAGTCCTTAACGTCACCAGCAAGAACTCCTGCCTGCACAGCAGCACCCATAGCAACACATTCGTCGGGATTAATGCCCTTTGTAGGCTCCTGTCCCATTTCGTTCTTAACAGCCTCCTGAACAGCCGGAATTCTTGATGAACCGCCGACTAAAAGAACCTTATCAACATCGCCTTTAGAAAGTCCTGCATCATTCATTGCGTTTCTTATGCATGTAATTGTCTTTGCAACCAAATCAGCTGTCAATTCATCAAATTTAGCCTTTGAAAGTGTAATATCAAGATGCTTAGGACCTGTTGCATCTGCTGTGATAAATGGCAGATTGATATTTGAAGTTGTCATTCCCGAAAGCTCAATCTTAGACTTTTCTGCAGCCTCTTTAAGTCTCTGCATAGCCATCTTGTCGCTTGTTAAATCAACACCTGTTTCCTTTTTGAATTCAGCTACTAAATAGTCAATAATTCTCTGGTCAAAATCGTCACCGCCAAGACGTGTGTCACCGTTTGTTGAAAGAACTTCAAAAACGCCGTCGCCGATTTCAAGGATAGATACGTCGAAGGTACCGCCGCCTAAATCATATACCATAACCTTTTGGTCGGTATCGTTCATACCATATGCAAGTGCCGCTGCGGTAGGCTCGTTGATAATTCTTAGAACCTCAAGTCCTGCAATCTTTCCTGCATCCTTTGTTGCCTGACGCTGTGAGTCAGAAAAATATGCCGGAACTGTGATAACTGCCTGTGTCACAGTTTCTCCTAAGTAGCTTTCTGCGTCCTGCTTTAATTTTGTCAGAATCATTGCTGAAATTTCCTGAGGTGTATATGCCTTATCGTCAATGTTTACAGTATAGCCTGTTCCCATTTCTCTCTTAATTGACATAATTGTTCTGTCAGCATTTGTAACTGCCTGTCTTTTTGCAACCTGACCTACGATTCTTTCGCCGTCCTTTTGAAAAGCAACTACTGACGGAGTTGTTCTTGCACCCTCTGAGTTTGCAATAACAGTCGGGTTTCCACCCTCTATAACTGCTACACATGAATTTGTAGTACCTAAGTCAATACCAATAATCTTTGCCATTTTATATTCCTCCATTTAATTATATACTTTTTAGTTTGCTACCTTAACCATTGAGTAGCGGACTACTCTCTCGTTATTATAAATATAGCCCTTCATAAACTCTTCTACAACGGTGTTTTCCGTTACAGCCTCATCATCAATATGCATTACCGCATTATGAAGATTGGGGTCAAACTCCTCGCCGACTGCCTTAATATCTGTAACCTTTAGCTTGCAAAGAGAGTCAATCATCTGTTTTTTAACCATTTCAACCCCGGCTTTTAAGCTCGATGCATCCTCTGATGTCACCTCAACCGCCAAGGCTCTGTCAAGATTGTCAAGTACCGGCAAAAGCTCTGCAACTGCGTCTATTACAGCATCGGCATACCTTGCGTCCTTTTCCTTCTGCGTACGTTTTTTATAGTTATCAAACTCGGCATAAAGTCTTAAGTACTTATCCTCGCTGTCCTTTAGTTTTTCTTCTAAAATTGCCTGAGCATCCTGCTGGGGACCATTTTCATTTTCCGCAGCTTCCTCCGTTACTTCCGGCATTTCTTCAGTTATCTTTTCTTCTTCCATTGCCAAATCTATCCCTCACCTTCTGTGTTGTATAACTGGTCTAAAATTTTATCTACGTGGTTTGATATGCAGTCAAGGCTTGCAATTACCTTTGCATAGTCCATACGCTTAGGTCCTATTACGCCGATTCTACCTACCACCTTATCCCCCATCTTGTAATTAACCGTTACAAGACTTGAGTTTGAAAGCTCTTCAAACTCATTCTCTGCACCGATTTTTATATTGACACCGTCATCACCCGAGCCGATAAGCTTGACAAGGTTTTCCTTGTTTTCAAGAAAGGTCAGCATCTCACGGGCCTTTCCGACATCGGAAAATTCCGGATAAGAAAGTATCGATTTTGCGTTATTTACATAAACCTCGGTTTCGTCAAGAGAATCAATCGCCTCATAAACAAAGTTCAGTATATTTATAAGCACCTTTGGCTGTATATCAATTTTTCCGTCAATTTCGTCACCGATTGCTTTTATTTTTTCAAATGTAAGCTCATCTGCTGTCAGCCCTGAAATGCGGCTGTTTAGTATCTCGGTTAACGACAGTGCTGTACCATCATCAATATCAATAGCAACCGACTGGTTTTTTATAATACCCGTGCCGGTAATTATTACAACCATCACATTTCCAAAGCCGAGATTTACAAGCTCAATTTTCTTAATTCTTGAGCTGTTAAGCTTCGGCGAGGTTACAACTGTTGTATATTCTGTCAGCGTTGATGCAATAAAGCTGGCTTTTTTAATTATCATTTCAAGCTGACTTACACGCTCTGTCATAATCTGCTGCAGCTTTTCAATAGCTTCAACACTCATCTGGTACCGCCGCATAAGTGAATTAACGTAAAACCGGTATCCCACATCAGACGGAATTCTTCCGGCAGACGTATGCGGCTGGATTAAGTAACCCATTTCTTCAAGGTCTGCCATTTCGTTACGGATAGTGGCACTTGAAAGTCCAAGCTCATTCTTCTTTGAAATAGCTCGTGAGCCTACCGGCTCTGCTGTACCGATATATTCATCAATTATTGCCTGAAGAATTTTTTGTTTTCTGTCGCTAAGCTCCAAGGCTCTCACCCCTTTACCTTAAAACACTGTTAGCACTCAACCCTTTCGAGTGCTAACAGTATAAATAATACCCTTATTTTTCCCATTTGTCAAGGGTTTTTGCATATTTTTTAATAATTTTTTCACAATTAAATGATAAATTCGCACATAATTTGATTTGAAACAGATAAAGCATTGTGCGAAAGCCGTAAAAACCCATTTTCTTCCTCTATCATTCCCATTTTTATGAATTTTGATAACGGCTTTTCAAACACTTGTTTCATTTCGATACCAAACCGTTTATAAAACTCTTCTTCCGAAACTCCCTTTGTCATTCTAAGTCCCATAAACATAAACTCAGACATTTTATCTTCACTGGTAAGTATTTCTCTTTCTTTTTTCAAATATTCTCCATTTATATAGGAAGAAAAGCTGTCTGTGTTTGAAAATCGCACGCCGCCCATATATGAATGTGCGGAAAGTCCTAAACCGATGTATTCCCTACATTGCCAATACTTCATATTATGCTTTGACTCAAAGCCCTTTTTTGCAAAATTTGATATTTCATACTGCAAATATCCGCTTTTTTCAAGCATGTCGTAGCAAAGCTCATATATCCTTCGTTCGGTTTCCTCGTCCGGCAAGTTCAATTCTCCCTTTTTATACTCAGAGTAAAGCGGTGTTCCTTCCTCTAAAATCAGGCTATAGCAGGAAATATGTGCAGGGTTTAAATCAATTGCCTTTTCAATATTATATTCAAAGCTTTTTATTGTCTGGTCAGGAATTGCGCTCATAATATCAATATTAATGTTATCAAAGCCATATTTTTTACAAAGAAGTATAGTTTCCTCAGCCTCACCGGCTGTATGCACCCTGCCCAGCTTTAAAAGCTCATTATCATTAAAGGACTGAACTCCGACCGAAAGCCTTGTTACCCCATACCTTCGCATCAGTTCAAGCTTTTCTCTATTGAGGGTTTTAGGATTTGCCTCGACTGTAAACTCGCAAGCTTCTGAAAGAATAAAATTTTCGTTTATTTTAGAAAGCAAAAAAGAAAGTTCTTCCAAGTTAAGGCTTGTAGGTGTGCCTCCGCCGACAAAAACTGTGTCGCAGCTCGCACCCTTATATTTTTCCATTTCATTACTAAGTGCCAAGAGGTAGTTTTTCTTATCGCTCTCAGTAAAACAAAAGGAATTAAAGTCGCAGTATTTACATTTTTTCATACAAAACGGTATATGAATATAAAGACCTATCATAATTAGTCTCCTTAACAGCAAAACAAAAGGGCGGGTAACCGCCCTTTAAATTATCATTGATTATTTGTCATGACATCCGCAATCACAATCGTCATCGCAGTCACAGTCACATTCAAACTCAAGCTCGATTTCCTGATTGCAGTTAGGGCAGATAATTCCCTTTTCTTCATCAAGTGCATCGAAGTCAATCATAACATCCTCATGACAGCTTGGACATTCTATTTCAAAGAAGTCCATATCGTCATCATACTCATCTTCATCATCAATGAAGTTAAAGTCATCATCGTCCTCGTCATCGTCCTCATATGCGATTTCCTCAAGGTCTGCAAGGTCACTGTCAATTTCATCAACCTTTTCCTCAAGCTCGTCATGTGCATCTATAACATCATCAAGTGACTCTGCAATATCCTTTAAAACATCAATGATATTAACAAGAAGCTTACCTTCAGGCTTGCTTTCGTCAATGCTGAGTCCGTCGCAAAGTCCTTTAAGATATGAAACCTTAGAAACCAAATTTTCCATATTTGTATTCCTTTCAAAATAATTGTAATTTTATAAGACTGGCAGAAAATCGTTCACATCGCCTTTTTTGCATTTTGAGTGCTGTACTTATGTACCGCATCAGACAAAAAGCGGTTAAATGGACAATTTTATTCAGGCTTAAACACGCTCCATATATTCGCCTGTTCTTGTATCAATTCTGATAATATCTGTATCGTTTACAAATAGCGGAACCTGAATTGTTGCACCTGTTTCCAAAGTTGCAGGCTTGGTTGCACCTGTTGCAGTATTTCCTGCAAAGCCCGGCTCTGTTTCGGTAATTGCAAGCTCTACAAATGTAGGAGGCTCGATACCAAATACATTACCCTTATATGAAAGAATCATACATACCATATTTTCCTTAACAAATTTAAGTGCATCGCCAATCTGGTCCTTGCTGATAGGAAGCATATCAAAAGTTTCCTGATCCATAAAGTAGTAAAGGTCGCCGTCATTGTATGAATATTCCATATTCTTCTTTTCAATATGAGCTTCTTCAACCTTTTCTGTAGGTCTGAAGGTCTTTTCCACAACACCGCCGGTGATAACATTTTTAAGCTTTGTTCTAACGAAAGCCGCACCCTTACCCGGCTTAACATGCTGGAATTCAACTACCTGATAAACATTGCCTTCAAACTCAAAGGTTCTGCCGTTTCTAAAATCTCCTGCTGTAATCATAATTTATTTCCTCCATTGTTAATTATATCTCTACAAA
>JAZNIV010000107.1:0-7206 GCA_045577675.1 Clostridia bacterium | reverse complement strand
AGTACTTGCAAATAGCATAAATATGTGTTATAATAATAAAGCTGTTAATTTGGAGAGGTGGCCGAGTGGCCGAAGGCGCAACATTGGAAATGTTGTGAGGGTAACACCTCCGTGAGTTCGAATCTCATCCTCTCCTCCACGACGTCAGAGCAAAGTCCGCTTTGCTCCGTTTTTCCTTATAGGAAAAACAATCGCCTGCTACCTTGCTCTTCCTTTTCCACAAAAGGTCACGCAAGGTCGCTTGGCTCGTTTGCAAGCGCACTCGCTGGTGCTTTGCTTGCTACCAACCTTTTGCGGCTGATATTATATTAATCTGCCGCTCCTTTTTAGGGGATTCCAACCTTTTGCGGCAGAATTGGTGTTGGTTTAAAAGTATTGCCGCAAAACTGTGCGCATATAACCGGAGGGTGAAGTTATACCTTGTCGGTATATGCTCTTTTTTTCTATTATACAAAGGAGATGAAATGTTGTATGTTAAAACGTCTTGCAGCTTGTGTCAGGGAATATAAGCTACCTGCAATACTTACACTATTATTCATTGTGGGCGAAGCAATTATAGAAACACTTATTCCTTTTATTACAGCCGACCTTGTGAACAAGATTAAAAATGGTACCCAAATGTCGGAAATTGTGAAGATAGGCTTATTCCTGACTGCAATGGCATTTTTATCGCTTGCGTGCGGCGGAATTGCCGGTGTAACCTGTTCTAAGGCTTCAACAGGCTTTGCAAAAAATCTTAGAAAGGATATGATGGAAAAAATTCAGGGCTATGCCTTTAAAAATATTGACAAATTTTCATCCTCCTCATTGGTTACACGAATGACAACCGACGTTACAAATGTGCAGATGTCCTTTATGATGATTATACGTACGGCAATCCGAAGCCCGCTTATGCTGATTTTTTCGATTATTATGGCGTATGTAATGGGTGGAGCCTTGGCAACTGCCTTTGTTGTGGTTATTCCTGTTCTTGGAATTGGGCTTTATCTTGTCAGCCGAAAGGCAATGCCGGCTTTCCGCAGAGTGTTTAAAAAGTACGACAGATTAAATGAGTCTATCGAAGAAAATGTCCGCGGAATGAGAGTGGTTAAGGGCTTTTCCAGAGAGGAATATGAAAAGAAAAAGTTCGGTGTTGCAGCAAAGGATATTCAGGACGATTTTACAAGGGCGGAAAGAATTGTTGCACTTAATACTCCGCTTATGCAGCTTTGTATGAACTTTAATATGGTCTTTGTCCTTTTTGTAGGCTCGAAAATGGCAATCGAAAGCAACGGAATGAGTGTCGATGTGGGACAGATTTCTGCAATGCTCACATACGGTATGCAGATTTTGATGTCACTTATGATGCTTTCAATGATATATGTTATGATAACAATGTCTGCAGAATCTGCAAAACGTATTTGCGAGGTTTTGGATGAAGTGCCGGCACTTACAAATCCCCAAAGCCCTGTTTTTGAGGTTTCAGACGGCTCGATTGATTTTGAAGGCGTTAGCTTTAAGTATTCAGAAAAGGCGAAGAAAAATGCACTTTCCGACATTGATATCCATATTAAGTCAGGTATGACTGTCGGTATTATCGGTGGAACAGGCTCGGGAAAATCCTCGCTTGTTCAGCTTATTCCAAGACTTTACGATGCTTCGGAGGGACGCGTTTTGGTCGGAGGAAAGGACGTAAGGGAATATGACATTGAGGCTCTTCGTGACAGTGTGGCAATGGTGTTGCAGAAGAATTTATTATTTTCCGGAACAATTAAGGAAAATCTTCGTTGGGGAAATGAGAATGCTGCAGATGAAGAAATTTTAGAGGCTTGCCGATTAGCACAGGCTGATGAGTTCGTAAAAACCTTCCCGGACGGGTATGATACAATGATAGAACAGGGCGGAACGAATGTTTCGGGCGGACAAAAGCAAAGACTTTGTATTGCACGGGCACTTCTTAAAAAGCCTAAGATTCTTATTCTTGATGACTCAACAAGTGCTGTTGATACCAAAACAGACGCTCAGATACGAAAGGGCTTTAAGGAGTACATTCCTGAAACTACAAAAATTATTATTGCGCAGCGTGTTTCCTCGGTTGAGGATGCTGATATGATAATTGTAATGGAAAACGGAAGAATTTCAGCTTGCGGAACGCATAATGAGCTTCTTGAAGGCTGTGAAATCTACCGTGAGATTCACGAGCAGCAGACAAATGGAGGTAATGACAATGAAACAAACGAATAAAATGCCTCCCAGAAAAATGAATCCGAAAACTTTAAGCCGTGTGCTTAAAATGCTTGTCGGCTATTATCCGGCACTTTTACCTTTAACAGCTGCGTGTATATTGTTTCAGTCGATTTCTGCAGCTATACCGGATTTATTTATTCAAAAAATTATAGCACTTATTGAAAAGCATCAGGGCGGAAGCTGGGCTTTGGCATACCCTGAAATACTTTCTAAAATAATATTTTTAGTGGTACTCTACGTTATTTCTCTTGCCGCTGTTGTACTTTACTCTCAGCTTATGGCATTTATAACGCAAGGATTTTTGAGTAAGCTCAGATGCACGATGTTTGACGGTATGCAGAACCTGCCGATTAAATATTTTGACACGCACAAGCACGGCGATATTATGAGCCATTACACCAATGATATTGATACTTTGCGGCAGCTTGTTTCCCAGTCTATGCCGGCACTTATTCGTGCAGGCTCGGTGGTTATATGCGTGTTTGGTATAATGCTGTATTTTAGTGTATGGATGACCTTGGTTGTGGTTTTGGGTGTGATTGCAATGATGCTTGTATCCAAAAAAGTAGGCGGCGGCTCTGCCAAGTACTTTATCCGTCAGCAAAGGTCACTGGGAAAGGCTGAAGGCTTTGTTCAGGAAATGATGAACGGGCAGAAGGTTATCAAGGTTTTCAATCACGAAAAGGAATGTATAAGTGACTTCGGTAAAATAAACAACGAGCTTTTTGAAGACAGCTATAAGGCACATGCTTATGCAAATATTTTAGGGCCAATTATTCAGAATATCGGAAATGTCCTTTATGTACTTGTAGCAATGGCAGGCGGACTTTTCCTGATTTCAGGTGTGCCTAATTTTAGCCTTTCGGGAATGGCATTTTCTATAAGTATTGTTGTTCCGTTTCTTAATATGACAAAGCAGTTTACAGGGAACGTGAACCAGCTGACTCAGCAGATAAATTCAATTGTTATGGCACTTGCCGGTGCAGACAGAATTTTTGCACTTATGGACGAGGCAGCAGAGGCTGATGAGGGTTATGTTACTCTTGTTAACGCAGAAATTGACGAAAACGGAAGTGTTAAGGAAACGAAGAAGCATACAGGGGCATGGGCATGGAAGCATCCGCATAGTGACGGGACACTTACCTATACACCGCTTCGCGGAGATGTGCGTCTTTTTGATGTGGATTTCGGGTACACAGAGGAAAAAACTGTTCTTCATAATGTTTCGGTTTATGCAGAACCCGGTCAGAAGGTTGCATTTGTGGGTGCGACAGGTGCCGGAAAAACTACAATCACAAATCTTATAAACAGATTTTACGATATTGCAGACGGAAAAATCCGCTATGACGGCATAAATATTAATAAGATTAAAAAGTCGGATTTAAGAAGGTCTTTGGGAATTGTTCTTCAGGAAACAAATCTCTTTACCGGAACGGTAATGGAAAATATACGCTACGGAAATCTTGATGCTACCGATGAGGAATGTATAAATGCTGCGAAGCTTGCAGGTGCTGATGACTTCATAACAAGGCTTCCCAATGGCTATGAAACCGAGCTTACCAATAATGGCTCAAATCTTTCGCAAGGTCAGCGGCAGCTGATTTCAATTGCAAGAGCAGCCGTTGCAGACCCGCCGGTTATGATTCTTGACGAGGCAACATCAAGCATTGATACAAGGACTGAGGCAATTGTGCAAAGAGGAATGGATCAGCTTATGAAAGGAAGAACCGTGTTTGTAATTGCACACAGGCTTTCAACGGTTAAGAATTCTGATGTAATAATGGTACTTGAAAACGGACGTATTATAGAACGTGGACCGCACGAAGACCTGATTGCCCAAAAGGGTAAATACTATCAGCTTTACACCGGTGCATTTGAGCTTGAATAAATAGTCTGCAGCAAAATGAATTTCATTTTGCTGCAGACTCTTTTTTTGTTATTTATCTTGCTGTTTTGTCTGTAATAACAAAGTACCCGCTCATTTCCTCGCTGCTCCAGTTATATTCATACAGCCCTTCAAGCTCGGCTGTTGGAATTGCAGCATAGCCGGAAAGGTCGTAAACTCTTTCGAACTCATAGCTTTTTTCACTGTCTGTTAAAATTACCTTTAGGCTGCTGTTTTGATGAATTGAGTGTGAATAATCATTATATATGTCAGCATCCATTGGCGAAAACGATTTTTCTGTATTCTTTGTAAGATACACTATTCTGTTTTCTGCATCATAATTTATATCAAAGCCAAAGTTTTCAAGATGTTCGGCAAAAATAACTGTTTCAGGCTGCTCTGTATTAGCATAAAGACTTGGAATTTCTGCACCGTCTATATATATTTTCGTGGTATCAGCAAGCACCTTCGGGCGGAGAGTATCTGCTTTTTTGAAACCGGCATTTAAAATGTCGTGAATATCGGTATAACGCGAGTCTGCTGATGTAGATTTCATTGTAACGCCAACAACCCTCATTCCGTCACGCTCTGCTGTTGCGGTTATGCAGTAGCCGGCAAGGTCGGTTGTGCCGGTCTTTAAGCCATCTGCACCCTTATATTCGTAGATTTTTCCAGGAAGAAGATTGTTTGTATTGCGGTACCGGGTACCGTGAACGGTAATATATGGTCTTGAGGTGTAATCCAATATTTCAGGAAACTCATTTACGGCTTTTGCGGCAAGCGTTGCCATTGACCTTGCTGATATTCGGTTAGAATTTGAAAGCCCTGTGCTGTCAGCATAGTATGCCTCAAGCCCCAGCTTATAGACATAATTATTCATAAGCTTTACAAACTCTTCCTGACTCCCTGCAATGTATTCCGCCATAAGGTATGCGGCAGAGCATGCCGACGGAACAAGCGCCGCACCAATAAGCTCATCCACAGAATACTTCTCATTAGCAGCAAGGGGAATGTTTGAAGCTCCCGGCTTTACAGAAAATGCAGCAGCATCCTTTGAACAGGTTATTAAGGTATCTTTTGAAAAATTACCCTCACGCATCTTGTCAAACACAATATAAACCGTCATAAACTTTGTCATACTGGCAGGTGCCAAAGGCTCGTCTGCATTATGCTCATAAACTGTTTCTCCGGTTGTGACGTCGATTGCACAGGCACCTCGTGAGGTAATTGCAGATACCGGCAGGGCATATACAAAAAGTGCCAATGAGATTATTATCAAAAAAATTTTTCTTGCTTTTCTTTTTTTCATATTTATCATCCTTATTAATAATGCATATACCCTGATATTCTAGCACATATTTCTATTAATTGCAATAATTATTACACGTGCTTTTTCATATATTTACGGCATATAATTATTAGTAGGAAAAATATGCAAATAGAGAAAGGACGGTAAAAGATGGGTTACGATTACAGACAGCTGAGAGAGGATATAGATGAGCTTTCGTGGAAATGTCCCTTTATTGAAAACAGCATTATTGGTTACAGTGTAATGAAAAATCCTATCCATTGCATCAAACTGGGCGATGGAGATATAAAATTATTTATAAACTGTGCGCATCATGGACTTGAATATTTAACCTCGGCATTCATTATGCGGTTTTTGCGTGAATACGGGGCGGCAATAGGTGCAGGGAGCGAATTTTTCGGATATGATGCAAAGGAGCTGCGGCGGCATATTACGCTTTACGTTGTGCCTATGGTCAATCCTGACGGAGTTGACATTGCAGTAAACGGACTTGATATTACCAATCCGCATCATCAGAAGCTTATAAGTCTTGTAGGTATTCACAGCTTTAACAGGGTGTGGCAGTCAAATGTGCGTGGGGTTGACATAAACCATAACTATAATGCCGGTTGGCGTGTGGTGAAAACAAGGCCCAGCTCAACGCAGTATGCAGGGCCATATTCAGAAAGTGAGCCGGAAACAAAAGCTATGGTCGATTTTATCAGGAAGATGGACTTTGATATGCTTTTAGCCTTTCATTCTCAGGGCGGAGAAATATATTACGACTTTGACGGAATGCAGGCAGAAAATTCATTGAAAATAGCAGAAAAAATGGCAGAGGCAAGCGGTTATGCTGTAAGTGTGCCGGAGGGTGCGGCAAGCTTTGGAGGGTGCAAGGACTGGTTTATAAAGGAATTTGGAAAAGCAGGCTTCACAATAGAAATAGGGCATGGAGAAAATCCACTGCCCCTTAGTATGCTTAATGAGGTTTATGAAGAGAATACAAAGCTGATTTTAGCAGCTATGACAGAGCTATATGAAAAGGTATAGAATAATCGGCAGAAAAATAGCGGGTACATAGTTCATTACCTTAAGCTTTGTAATGCCCAGCATATTAAGTGCAAGACCGATGATTATAAGCGAGCCGACGCAGGTCATTTCCGCCACAACTGCGTCGGTTAAAAACGGTGCTATATAATGAGCTAATATAGTGATAGCACCTTGATAAACAAATACAAAGGCAGCAGAAAAAAGTACACCCACTCCAAGGGTTGATGCAAATATTATTGATGATGTAAAGTCTAAAAGCGATTTTGTGTAAATCATCTGATTGTCGCCTGTAAGTCCTGATTGCAGCGAACCTACAATAGCCATTGCTCCTACACAAAATAAAAGACTTGCATTTACAAAGCCCTCTGCAACCGAAATCTTATCACCATTATTTTTGAATTTTGCCTGAAGTGCATCACCCAGTCTGTTTAGCTTTCCGTCAAGGTCTAAAAGCTCGCCCAAAATTGTTCCGAGTGCCATGGAAATTATGGTAATAAGTTGATTTTGTCCCTTTAAAACTCCGGTTATCCCTATTAAAAGCACGCAAAGTCCCAACGACTTCATTAGTGACGATGAAATGCGTTTAGGAAAGCGTGAATTAAGTAATAGTCCGATGGTTCCGCCGAAAATTACGGCAACTGTGTTTACAAGTGTTCCTAATAGTCCTGTCATATTTTTTCTCCGTTAGTTTTTTTATTATTTTAACACAAACGGCAGAATTTGTAAATATAATTAAATATTGTATTGAGAAATTAAA
>JAZNIV010000106.1:0-2910 GCA_045577675.1 Clostridia bacterium | reverse complement strand
GGTTTGTCTATTAACTCCTCTTTTACTCGGCTTTATAATGATGAAAAAGAAGCTTAAGAAAATGAAAACGGCGGTAGAAAACGATTATGCGGCAAATTATATAAAGCCCGGCAGTATGAATCTGACGACTTCAAGAGATTTGTTTCTGTATTCAAGGATTACGAAAACCGAAAAACCGAAATCGAATTCGGGAACACATACATCATCTTCCGGCAGAACTCACGGCGGACGAGGCGGAAGTTTTTAGGAGGTAGAAAATGAAAAGAATACTATCAGTTATTTTATGCATAACAATGATTTTAAGCTTGACATCTGTTGCATTTGCAGAGCATTATTCCAACTTTACCGATGTTAAACCTGACAGTTGGTATTACGAAGATGTTGATAATGCCGTAAGGCTTGGTATTATCAACGGAAAAACCGAAATAACCTTCGCTCCCGATGATAACCTTACATATGCTGAAGCAATCAAGCTTGCGGCTTGTATGTATCAGCTTTACAAAGACGGAAGCGTATATCTTGTGCCCGGCGGAAATCCTTGGTATCAAATTTATGTTGATTATGCCAAAGACCACGGAATAATAACAGAAAACTTTTTCTATAAGGTTAGTAACATTAATGAAAAAGCTACAAGAGCAGGATATATGGAAATATTCGCAAATGCCCTTCCCGATGAGGCGCTTATTGGTATAAACAATGTTCCTGACGGCTCTATTCCCGATGTTCCTATGGCTTTCGAGAGTTCAATCAGTATATACAAGCTCTATCGTGCGGGAATTCTGACAGGTGTGGATGCAAAGCACAACTGCAAGCCGGAGGATAACATCAAAAGATGTGAGGTTGCGGCAATCATTACAAGAATGATGGATGAAACCAAGCGTGTTAATTTCAGTATGGAAACAACAGCCGAAGAGCCAAAGACAGAAGAACCTAAAACTGAAGAACCAAAAGAAGAACAAAAGCTTGAAATTCCGGAGGATGCAGAACCTGCTCCGGAAATAAAGGAAGATGAAAAATCAGCAGAAACACCTGAAACACCTGATATGTATGAGCCTTTCGAGATAGTAGTGGAGCCGGAAAGGATTGATTCTGCCAATGAAGGCGAAACACTTACATATACAGTCAAAGCATCAGGTGGAAAAACACCATATACATATTCTTGGGGTACAAGAGACAGATATGACGGATTTACTGAATTTACCGAATCCGATTATGTAAAGGGCGCTAAAACTAATACGCTTTCTCTTGTTTTTGATATTGACAATGTAACAACAAGTCAGTTCTACTGTAAGATTACAGATAGCCTCGGTCAGGAAGTGAAATCCGAAGCGGTGACAATACCCGAAAAGGTATTTATATTCAAGCCCGAGAATGTTACAAAATACAATTCCGGTTACATTTTCACAGGCAGAGTTGAAAAAGGTGCCTTAAGAGCCGGCGAAACGGTATCAATGCATATGCCATCACACGGCATTGAGGTTTTCGGCGTTGCTACAAAAATCGAAATGTTCAAAAAATCCATTGATGAGGTAAAGGAAAACGATTATTGCGGAATCCTGATAGAAAATCCTGAGTCAATACCATATGATTCATGGGTAGTTGAAAATCTTGGAGAAACACTGGCAGAAAGACTTATAAACATGGGCAATTATGGCTTTAAGGCATGGATGCATATTACACCTTGCAGATACTCCGCAGATGTTGGAGATAAAACATATGTGCAGGTCAACGTTTTCGGCGGTAAAGCTCCATACACATATGAATGGTATAAGAGCGAAAACTCAGGCGACTATACAGAACTTAAGAGCGATAACAATCATAAAGTAGATGAGGGCAAGGTAGAAATCCTTGTCGATGAAGCTGAGTTCTCAAAACGTATGACATATAAGTGCATAATAACTGATGCTACAGGCTTTACCAAAACAGCAAGTAATATGTATGTTGTTCCTAAAACAACACCGTATCTCGCATATCAGCCAAATACTGTCCGTGCAAACTATGGTGAAGAAGTTTCATTCTATGCTCGTACGAGAAACAGCGATGCAACCTATCAGTGGTACATAAAAAATGACAACACAAACGGTTGGAAAAAAATCGAGCCGACCGACACATGGGCAAAGGGTGCTACAACATCAACACTGAAAATACAGGTTGAGAAGGCTGATTTCATAAGTCACTGTGAATACAAATGTGAAGTAACACAAGGAAGTTATAGCGTAAGTTCAAATGTGGCAAAGCTACTTCCTAAGGATATTGTTATAACTGAGCAACCAAAAAATGTGAGCGCAAAACACGCAGAAAAAGCAAAGTTTAAGGTAGTGGCAGAGGGTGCAAACGGACCCTTTACATATCAATGGCTGATACAGACTCCGGATAATGAAATCCCGCTAAAGATTACAGAAGCATTTCCATGGGCAGAGGGTTATTATACAGAGACTCTTTTGGTGGCTGTTGATGAAAACAAGCTTACATCTGATTACAAGTTCAGCTGTATTGTAACAGATAAAAACGGTGTAAGAAGAGTATCAAATGAGGCTTATGTTATTGTTTCTGCCGATGCAAATGTGAATATGGTGGAAAATTATCCATCAAAACCTGGCATGATAGTTATTATGGATTAAAATAAAAAAAGAAGAGAGGTAAACAAATATGAAAAAAATGTTATCAATTATTTTAGCAGTATGTATGATGCTTACTATGGCAACTTCTGCCTTTGCTGCATACGGAGAACACGAACACAAGCTTATGAAAATGGCGAACATGAACAGCCACTATGAAGAATGTCAGGTATGCTTTGAACTCTTTAATGTTGGCGAGCACACTTTCAAAGATGGTAAATGTACAGTTTGCGGTCATCCCCAACTTGTAAATCCTTTTGTTGATGTCCCTGAAGATGCGTGGTACCACGAT
>JAZNIV010000105.1:0-3247 GCA_045577675.1 Clostridia bacterium | reverse complement strand
TGAATGTACTTACGAGGAGGATTTGATAAAGAAGGTAACAGCTCTTGTAAATAAAATGTATGAGGATGTTACTCTCTTAGAGAACGAGCTTTCAAAGACTTCGGCTATTAACGATGCACAGGCTTTGGCTGAATATTATAAGGACGTAGTAATATCAACTATGACAGAAGTAAGACGGTCTGCTGATGAAATGGAAACAGTTACAGAGCGTTCTTACTGGCCGTATCCGTCGTACGCAGATTTGCTGTTTGGAATTAACTAAAAAATGCAGGGCATCAGCCTTGCATTTTTTAGTGTTACTTTATGTAAGATAGTGCTTCGGAAACTGTTTTTACACCCACAACATTAAAATCCTTTGGAACAGATAGCCCACGCATAGACTGCTTTGGTACAATAGCGGTTTTAAAGCCCATTTTTGCAGCCTCATTAATTCTTTTTTCAAGCTGTGAAATGCTTCTCAGCTCTCCGCTTAGCCCAACCTCACCGATAAAAATCAAGTCATTTGGTATTTGAATGTCTTTTTTGCCTGTTGCAATTGCGGCACAAAGTCCTAAGTCAACAGCAGTTTCGTCAAGCCTTAATCCTCCTGCAACATTTATATATACGTCATAATTTGAAAGATTTACTCTTGCTCGTTTCTCAAGAACGGCTATCATCAGAATTACTCGGTTTAAATCAACTCCCGAGGACATTCTTCTTGGATTTCCAAAGCCCGTCGGAGTAACGAGTGCCTGAATTTCGGCTAACACTCCGCGGCTTCCTTCCATAGTACAGATGATGGAGGAACCGGAGTTGTTTTCGCTTCTGCCTTCCAAAAGCATAGCTGAAGGGTTTTCCACTTCGATAAGCCCTGCATTTGCCATTTCAAATACACCGATTTCATTTGTTGAACCGAAACGGTTTTTGACCGCCCTTAATATGCGGAAGGACATTTGCCTGTCGCCTTCAAAATAAAGCACGCAGTCTACCATATGCTCTAAAACTCTCGGCCCTGCGAGTGCACCATCTTTTGTAACGTGTCCAACTATAAACATTGAAATATCCTGCTGCTTTGCAAGCTTCATAAATGCGTTTGTGGACTCACGCACCTGAGGAACGCTGCCTGATGCGGAGGAAATTTCCTCGCAGTTCATAGTTTGAATTGAGTCAATTATAACAACTTCGGGCTGAACCTGATTTATACATTCAAGTATTGACGCAACATCGGTTTCCGAGATAAGATAAACATTATCAGAATCAACGCCGAGCCGCTCTGCCCGAAGTTTAATCTGTCTTTCCGATTCCTCGCCGGAAACATATAGAATTTTTTTTGTGGCAGCGAGGTTTTGACAAATCTGCAAAAGGAGTGTTGATTTACCAATTCCGGGGTCACCGCCTACCAAAACCAGCGAGCCTTTTACAAGTCCGCCGCCTAAAACTCTGTCAAGCTCAGAAAGACCTGTTGATGTGCGAACCTCTAAATCAGTTTTCACCTGATTTAGTCTTGAAACGGGCCTGTTGCCGACAACTGACGGGCGGGAAGCGGAAGCAGTTTTTTTACTTTCTTCCTTTATCAATGTTTCGTCCATGGTATTCCACTCGCCGCATGCAGAGCATTTTCCGAGCCATTTAGGTGACTGATAGCCACATTCACGGCATATGTATACTGTTTTTGACTTCATAATATTTAACCCTCATTTCTTTCATTAAATATATCACATTTTATTTGTTTTTGCAACTAACTTATCTTTTGTTGGTAAAATTTATAAAAAAGTGTATAAAATTAAAAATATATATAAATATTATTAACAAATTATAAAAAAGTTATGGACAAATTTGCAAATTGTGGTATAATAAAAGAGTTATAATAGATAACTTGGGTGGTTTGTGCCCAAATAAAACATAGGAGGATTAAACCAATGAGTAAAAAATTCGTTTACTTATTCAAAGAAGGCGACGCGTCTATGAGAGAGCTTCTTGGCGGAAAAGGCGCTAACCTTGCTGAAATGACCAAAATCGGTCTTCCGGTGCCACAGGGCTTCACAGTTACAACTGAGGCTTGTACTCAGTACTATGAGGACGGCAGAAAAATCAACGATGATATTCAGGCAGAAATTATGGAATACATTGTTAAGATGGAAGAAATCTGCGGTAAGAAATTCGGAGACAAGGAAAATCCACTTCTTGTTTCAGTCCGCAGCGGTGCAAGAGCTTCAATGCCGGGTATGATGGATACAATCTTAAACCTCGGTCTTAATGAAGATGTTGTTGAAGCAATGGCTGCTAAATCAGGCAATGATCGTTGGGCTTGGGACTGCTACAGAAGATTTATTCAGATGTATTCTGACGTTGTTATGGAAGTTGGTAAGAAGTATTTCGAACAGCTTATCGACGAAATGAAGGAAGCAAAGGGTGTTACTCAGGATATCGAGCTTACTGCTGAAGACTTGAAGGTTCTTGCAGGTCAGTTCAAGGCTGAGTATAAGAATAAAATTGGTAAGGACTTCCCAACAGATCCAAAGGAACAGCTTATGGGTGCTGTTGAAGCCGTATTCCGTTCATGGGACAACCCAAGAGCTAACGTATACAGAAGAGATAACGATATTCCTTATTCATGGGGTACAGCCGTTAACGTACAGATGATGGCATTTGGTAACATGGGTGACGATTGTGGTACCGGTGTTGCATTTACACGTGACCCTGCTACAGGTGATAAGGGACTTATGGGTGAATTCCTTGTAAACGCACAGGGCGAAGACGTTGTTGCAGGTGTTCGTACACCAATGCCTATCGCTGAAATGGCTGAGAAGTTCCCTGAAGCATTTGCTGAATTCCAGAAGGTTTGTGCTATCCTTGAGGATCACTACAGAGATATGCAGGATATGGAATTTACTGTTGAAAATAAGAAGCTTTATATGCTCCAGACAAGAAACGGTAAGAGAACAGCAAAGGCTGCTTTAAAGATTGCTTGTGACTTAGTTGACGAGGGTATGATTGATAAGAAGCAGGCTGTTGCTATGATCGACCCAAGAAACTTAGATACACTTCTTCACCCACAGTTCGATGCTAAGGCTTTAAAGGCTGCAACTCCGGCAGGACGTGGTCTTGGTGCATCTCCTGGTGCTGCTTGCGGTAAGGTTGTATTTACAGCTGAGGATGCTGAGGCATGGAATGCAAGAGGTGAAAAGGTAGTTTTAGTTCGTCTTGAAACATCACCTGAAGATATTACAGGTATGAAGGCTTCACAGGGTATCCTGACAGTTCGTGG